>CAYTOH010000185.1:0-1582 GCA_964439375.1 uncultured Aquiluna sp. | reverse complement strand
CCCTTCTGCTGATTGATGGGCATTCGTTGGCGTTTAGGGCTTTCTATGCCCTCAGCCCAGACAACTTCAAAAATGCTCAAGGCCAACACACCAATGCGGTGCATGGCTTTATCTCGATGTTGCTCAACATTCTGGAGGGTGAGAAGCCCACTCACCTTTGTGTTGCCTTTGATGTCTCCAGGGAGAGCTTTAGAACCCAGGAACTTCCGGAGTACAAGGGGACGCGAGCTGAGACTCCTCCTGAATTCATCGGCCAAACCGAGCTCCTGATTGAAGCGCTTGCCGCTATGAACATCACGACTGTCTCGAGAGAAATGTTCGAGGCAGATGACCTACTGGCTTCTCTCGCTGCGAAGGGCAGCAGGGAGGGCTACAGGGTTCTCGTAGTTTCGGGGGACAGGGACACTTTCCAGCTAATCGAGGAGGATGTGACGATCCTCTACCCGGTAAAAGGCGTGCTCAATCTCGCTCGAATGGACGACGCCGCGGTCTTGGAGAAGTACGGGGTTCACGCCAAGCAGTATCCCGAACTTGCAGCCCTAGTGGGAGAGACTAGCGACAATCTCAAGGGCATCCCTGGGGTGGGGCCCAAGACTGCCGCCAAGTGGATTCAAGAGTTTGGATCTCTTGAAGCGATTTTGGAAAAAGCGGATTCCATCCCGGGAAAAGTTGGGGAGTCGCTTCGTGAAAACAAAGAGCTTGCCATCAGAAATCGAAGGTTGAACCACTTGTTGCGCGACCTTGAGTTCGAATTCACGCTTGAGGACCTAAAGCTCGGGCCGGTGAACGAGGATGCAGTTCGAGAAAGCTTTGCAAAACTCTCATTCAGAACACTGTTGACCAGAGTCTTGAAACTCCGCGGGACAAACGGCTCGCAGCATCGAGTCTTCACGGCAAAAGTTGAACCCGAAGCCAGCGTTCATGCACTCGACAGCGAGCCCCTTGCAACGGCCACCGTTGACGTTGCATCTCATCTACCGAGCGAGCCAGTTCCTGGATCGATTGCCACGGCGACAGAGATTGCCGAACTAATCAAGCAAGGTGCTGGGTTTGTCCATGTCGAAATCGCTGGCAGTGAAATTGTTGGTTTAGGTGCCGGGCGGCTAGACAAAAGGCTGAATTGGGATGGCAGAAACGGCGATCAAGTGATCCAGCTTCTAGAGGCTGGTGGTTTCGGCACTTGGGACAGCAAGGGATTATCTCGAAGGCTAAATGAGCTGGGAGTGACTCTAGGCCCGGTTACCGAGGATGTAATGCTTGCGGCCTACATCCTCGACCCGATATCGAAAGATCTAAACCCAGACGGGTTGATACGAACCTTTGCCGGAATCGATATTGAGCGTCAGGACCCTAATCAACTGCTTGCTGAAACTGATCCTTCTCTTGACGCCTGGGTCTTCTCTGCGCTCGCTAGTGTGCTACTTCCGCAGCTTGAGGCCGAGGGCCAACTGGGCGTCTACCGAGACATTGAGCTCCCAACCTCTAGGACTCTTGCAAACATGGAACAAACTGGCATTGCGGTTGATGCTTCGGTTTTGCAAGCTCAGTTTGACGAGCTAACCCTTGAGGTTGAGCAGATTGC
>CAYTOH010000184.1:0-1599 GCA_964439375.1 uncultured Aquiluna sp. | reverse complement strand
CGCCTGGCGGTTGGCTCCACCGTCCTATTGCACTCCGGAACTCGAGGCACCATTTCGACCGTCGAGGAGAACGACCTGATTATCGAGACAACTCCGGGCGTTAAGCTCTGAGTTGTAAAGCCAGCCGTGCGTTCAGTTGACGCTGTGGTTGAAGTTGAGGGGAACTAGTTTTGGAAAAGAGCACGGCACAGGTCGCAAAACGCAAGCTCACATGGCTTGCTGGTATTTCCGCCTTCTTCACTGCACTAATCATTTGGGGCACCGTCTCGGGTCAGCCAGGCGCTTCACTCAATCCTGAGCTTGCTCTTGACCTTCAGGGTGGTACCTCGATCATCCTCACCCCCACAATCGCCGACGGGACGCAGGCATCGCTTGAGCAGCTCAATCAAGCTGCGACAATCATCCGTCAGCGTGTTGACGGCTCTGGTGTTGGTGAGGCAACAGTCACCATCCAAGGAGAACAGAACATTGTTGTGGAGATTCCTGGGACTCCAGACCCAACGACACTTCAGCTAATCAAGGCGAGTGCTCTTCTGGAGTTCAGGCCAGTTATTACGGTGACATCAAATGTCCCATCGACTGAGAGCCGCACCGTTGATTTCAGCGGCCTAAATGACACTCCAGCCTCAACTCCGGCAAACGCTTCAGACCCAGCCTGGATTACTGAGCGAATTCAGGCGCAGTTCGAGGCCCTTGACTGTACTCAGCCATACAGGCAGCCCGGACAGGTCGATGACCCAGCAAAGCCTCTTGTGACTTGCGATGAAAGTCAGCTTTCAAAGTTCGTTCTGGGACCAGTAGAGGTTGCGGGTCTAAACATTTCAGATGCTAGCGCCGGCACTATCACCACCCAGACCGGTGCTAGCACTAACGACTGGGCCGTGAACCTTGAGTTTGATCCAGCTGGAACCGAGGCTTTTGGAACTGTTACCGCACGTCTTTTTGGCTCACCAAGCCCTCAGAACCAGTTTGCTATCACCCTGGACGGTGTTGTTATCACTGCGCCAGCAGCACAAGCTGTGATCACTAACGGCCGCGCTCAGATCACGGGTAACTTCACGCAGGAGAGCGCAACCGTGTTGGCTGACCAGCTCAAGTACGGTGCTTTGCCAATTGGCTTCGAGGTTCAGTCCCAGGAGAACATTTCTGCAACTTTGGGTGACGAGTCGCTCCGAAGCGGTCTAATTGCGGGTCTGATCGGGTTGATCTTCGTTATGGTCTACATGACCATTCAGTACCGTGGCCTCGCGACAGTTGTCCTCGGATCACTGCTGGTAGTTGCACTCTTGGTTTACCTCTTTGTTGCCTTCCTCAGCTGGCGCCAGGGGTACAGACTGTCTCTTGCTGGTGTGGCAGGTCTAATTGTCTCGATTGGTGTCGCCGCCGACTCGTTTATCGTTTACTTCGAGCGAATACGAGATGAGCTCCGAGAAGGCAAGAGTCTTGAACTTGCGGTCGAGGCTGGCTGGAAGCGCGCATACCGAACCATCTTGGTCTCGGATGCGGTTAGCTTCACCGCCGCGGTGGTTCTCTACTTGCTAACCTCTAGCTCGGTTCGTGGCATTGCATTCACACTGGGATTGACCACGATTATTGATC
>CAYTOH010000183.1:0-1680 GCA_964439375.1 uncultured Aquiluna sp. | reverse complement strand
GAGAAGTCCAAGACCAAGGAGTCTTGGGAGTGGGCCATGGGCCTTGAGCTTGTGAACGTGCTGAGCTTTTTGACCCAGCTGTTTGTTATTGCCGCCTTCTTCTTCGTGCTGTCTCCCGTGTTTGCAGCGGTGAACCTCCTGCTGATTTTGATTGTGCTGCAAATCATGGGCGTCTTTTTCAAGCGCCAGCTCAAGAAGCAGCGCGGCTTTGTTGAGAAAAAGCGTGCCAAGAAGGATGTCACTCCGGCTGAACGTTTGGGTTCCAGAATTCAGCAGGCCGAGATCGGGACCCTGATCGCAAGCTTTGGGATTGTTCTCCTGCTGGGTGTTTTGATCTGGATGAGCCTGCAGGGTCAGGTGAGCCTAGCGAACACGATTGTCTTGTTCTTGGGTCTAAGGCTTCAGAACACAACCTTCAGTTCGGTGTCGAGCTCGCTGATGCGTTTTGCTAGAGCAAAGGCCAACAGCTTCTAATGATCAAGCTGACCCTCGGGTATTCAACGATGGCTCAGCGGGTTGGAAACATTGTTCCCCCCGCAGAGCGGCCCGACTGGAATGTCGCCATAATTATCCAAAACCCCGAGAACATGGCATGGCGGGGCGAGGGTCTCGGTGAGCTCATGCTCAGAGACGATATCGAGATCGCTGAGCTTCAGAACCTAGGTGTCGCAAAGAGTAGAAACCGGGCCATCTGGTTAGCCAAGGGCGAGTACCTGGTCTTCTCAGATGACGATATTCGCTTTGATGTTGAGGGGCTTGAAAAAGCCATTCAATACCTTGACGATCACCCGCAGTATTCGCTCCTACTAGGCCAAGCTGTGGACGAAACAGGCAAGCTTAGAAAGCAGTATCCGGGGGCAGTTCAAGAGCTAACGAAGTTCAACTCTGCCCGAGCTGCCACCTACGAAATGATCATTCGAGTTGAGGCCATCAGGCAGCTCGGGGTTTGGTTTGATGAGGAGTTTGGCGCAGGAGCAATCAACTACCTGGGTGATGAATACATCTTCATCGTTGACCTACTAAAGGCCGGTGGCAAGGCGGTGTTTGCGCCAATAACAATTGCGATGCACCCCAATGACTCATCGGGTTCGAGGTGGGGATCAGATCGAGACCGCAGGGCAAGAGCGGTGATCTTTGATCGGGTGTTTGGCAAAACAGCCTGGCTAGTTCGCGCCGCATTCGGGGCAAGGCGATTAAAGGAGCTGGGATCACTGAGGAATTTTTTGCTCTTCGTCTTCGGCAGATAAATCCTGAGATTTGAAAGCAGAGTCTTTGAGAAGCTGGGGCCTTTTTCTCGGCTGAAATGGGTAGTCGGGACTCACCCGAGAAGAGCGCCTAAAGAGTAAATGCCCTGAGGTGAGTCTAGGCTTTAGCTCATGACTCAGGCAAAGTACCATGTCAGCAAGGCCGTTATTCCTGTTGCTGGGCTAGGGACACGTTTTCTCCCCGCAACAAAGGCAATGCCCAAAGAGATGCTCCCAATTGTCGACAAGCCAGTTATCCAATATGTTGTCGAAGAGGCAGTGAGCGCTGGGCTAAACGACCTTCTAATGATCACCGGAAGAAACAAGAACGCTCTAGAGAATCACTTCGATCGCGTAGCGGAACTTGAGCAGGTTCTTGCCTCCAAGGGTGATGAGACCAAGCTATTCAAGGTTCAAGAGTCCTCTCAGCTAGCCG
>CAYTOH010000182.1:0-1687 GCA_964439375.1 uncultured Aquiluna sp. | reverse complement strand
TTTGTAGCCCTGGGCAGCTTGAACGGTAAAGACCATTCCCCCGCCAATGTGCAGTCGGTCAATCTTGGGTAGAAGGTGCGCAATCACACCTAGTATGTCGGAGACCTTTGAGCCACCCAGTACAACCGTGTAGGGGCGTTCAGGGGCATCAGTCAATCGCCTCAAAACCTCAAGCTCAGCACTAATCAGAAGGCCCGCGCTACTTGGTAGCAGTTCAGCGAGCTCATAAACACTCGCCTGCTTGCGATGCACAACCCCGAACCCATCAGAAACAAGTAAATCGCCTAGCTCCGCTAGTTCAGCAGCAAATGCAGCTCGTTCAGCGGCGTCTTTAGAAGCCTCGCCAGCGTTGAAGCGGAGGTTCTCCAGGAGCGCAACGCCACCTGGCGCCAACCGCTCCGTGGCTGCTTTTGCGACCGGCCCAATTGTTTCGGTCGAGAAAATCACCGGTTGCCCAAGAAGCTCTTCAAGACGCTCGGCAACTGGTGCCAATGAATACTTCGGATCCGGTGCACCTTCGGGTCTTCCCAGGTGCGAGCAGATTACAACCGAGGCGTTGTGGTCCAGGAGGTACTTGATGGTTGGAAGTGAAGCTCGGATGCGACCATCGTCCGCGACCTGACCGTCTTGAAGAGGGACGTTCAGGTCACAGCGAAGGATTACCTTCTTGCCCGCAAGTTGCAAGCCTTCTAGGTTGCGAAGCATTAGAGCTTGGCAGCAACTAGCTCGGTGAGCTCAACCAAACGGTTGGAGTAGCCCCACTCGTTGTCATACCAGCTGGAAAGCTTCACGGTGTTGTCAATCACGCGAACTAGACCCGCGTCGAAGATAGAGCTGTGTGGGTCGGTAACGATGTCCGAGGAAACAATTGGATCTTCGGTGTAAAGCAGGACACCCTTCATCGGACCTTCAGCCGCTGCTTTGTAGGCGGCCTTGATCTCGTCAATTGTGACCGGCTTCTCAGAAACTAGGGTTAGGTCAGTGATTGAACCGGTTGGGACCGGAACGCGCAGGGCGAAGCCGTCTAGCTTGCCCTTTAGCTCGGGGAGCACCAAGCCGATTGCCTTTGCAGCACCAGTTGTTGAAGGAACGATGTTGACTGCAGCAGCTCTAGCGCGACGCAAATCTGAGTGCGGTCCATCTTGAAGGTTCTGATCGGCCGTGTAGGCGTGAACGGTGGTCATGAGGCCGTTCTTGATGCCCCACTTGTCGTGGAAGACCTTGGCTAGCGGAGCTAAGCAGTTGGTGGTGCAGGACGCGTTTGAAATGATGTGGTGCTTGCTGGAGTCGTAAAGGTGTTCGTTTACACCAATAACGAATGTGGCATCCTCGCCGGTTGCAGGAGCGGAGATGATTACCTTCTTTGCCCCAGCCTCAATGTGCTTGCGGGCATCTGCGGCATCGGTAAAGCGTCCGGTTGACTCAATCACGATGTCGACTCCGAGCTTGTCCCAGCCTAGGTTCGCTGGGTCGCGCTCGGCCAAAACCTTGATCGACTTGCCGTTGACCACAATTGAGTCGCCCTCGACCGATACGGCCGCGTCTAGACGGCCAGTCACGGAGTCATACTTCAGCAGATGAGCAAGACCCTTGGGGTCTGAAAGATCGTTTACGGCGACAATCTCAAGCTCAGAGTTTTGAGCAAGGGCTGCGCGAAGGTATGCCGATTGGGCTTTAAAACCGCCCG
>CAYTOH010000181.1:0-1732 GCA_964439375.1 uncultured Aquiluna sp. | reverse complement strand
AGAGTCGCTAATCAAGACTCACTCGGGTCGGGGCGTGACTACCAACCCCACCATCAACGCGGCGGCCTTGAAGGGATCTTCTTACCAGGGAGCAATCTCCCAACAGGCTGCTCTTGGGGCCACTACAGCTGAGGCAATTGCGGCAATCACATCTGAAGATGTCGCAAATGCCTGTGATGTCTTCACGACGCTTTACCGTCAAAGCGAAGGGGTCGATGGCAGGGTTTCGATTGAGGTTGAACCCGGCTTGGCTTTTGATTCCGCCGGAACCATCGAGCAGGCTCTCGAGCTCTATGAGCTGGTGGGTCGCGAGAACGTCATGATCAAGATTCCTGCCACAAAAGAGGGCCTAAGCGCAATAACTGAAGTCACCTCTCGCGGCATCTCGGTAAACGTCACCCTGATTTTCTCTTTGGAGCGCTATTCAGAGGTCATCGACGCATACTTCCTCGGTCTTGAAAAAGCACTTCAAGGTGGAGTTGATGTTTCTAAGATTCACTCGGTCGCCTCATTCTTCGTGTCTCGTGTTGACGCTGAGATTGATAAGCGACTCGAGCGGCTGGGCAGGACGGAGCTGAAGTCCAAAGCAGCATTAGCGAACGCTCGCCTTGCCTATGGCCTGTTTCTAGACCGCTTTTCCTCCGAGCGATGGCTCTCCTTGGCCGCAAAGGGAGCGCGCCTCCAGAGGCCTCTTATGGCTTCCACGGGCGTGAAAGATCCAAGCCTTCCCGACACCCTCTACGTGACTGAGTTGGTGGCAAAAAACCTTGTGAATACGATGCCGGAAAAGACTTTGATGGCAACGTTTGACCACGGGATCATCCCAACCGACTCCATAACCCCAAACCTTCAAGCAGCGCAGTCATTCCTGGACGAACTTGCTTCAGCGGGTGTAAGCCTTGCCGAGGTCACAGATTTGCTTGAAAAAGAAGGTGTTGAGAAATTCATAGCCTCCTGGGATGAGCTGGTGCAAACCGTTGCGTCGGCTTTGGAGGCCAGCAAGTGAATCTAGAGATTTCCAACGGTTTAAAGGCTCAGCTTCAGCCAGCCGTAGATGAGTTGATTCAAGCTCAGATTGCGTCCCGTCTTGCTGATCAAGACTCTTCAATCTGGTGACCTGCTGCTCAGCCTGAGGCCAGCATGCGACTGGGGTTGACCGAATCCGCAAGAACATCAATGGAGGTCGTCCCTGCGATCTTGCAGCTGCGAGACGAGTTCCGAGCAGCAGGCATAACTCGTTTTGTGCTCTGCGGCATGGGGGGATCTTCCCTAGCTCCCGAGGTCATCACAAAGACACAGGGCGTAAATCTCACGGTTCTTGACTCAACCGACCCTTCTCAGGTGATCTCGGCACTGGTTGACCTTGAGAGTACGGCTGTTGTGGTTTCGTCCAAGTCATGTTCAACGGTCGAGACCGACTCCCAGAAGAGAGCTTTTGAAACCGCCTTCAGAGCAGCCGGGATTGATCCCATCGCTCGAATTGTGATTGTGACCGATCCAGCTTCTCCGCTTGACCAGACATCTCGAGCCGCGGGCTATCGGGTTTTCAACGCAGACCCCAATGTTGGTGGACGTTACTCCGCACTGACAGCGTTTGGACTGGTTCCGACGGGCCTTGCAGGCGCTGATATAACGCAACTGCTGGCGACTGCAATCAACGCAAACTCGACTCTGTTTTATGACTCCGCAGATAATCCTGCGATTTTGCTCGCAGCTGCCATGGCCAGAACCC
>CAYTOH010000180.1:0-1741 GCA_964439375.1 uncultured Aquiluna sp. | reverse complement strand
CTTCTGTTCCTTGACCAGTGAGCCGAGAGCAGCGTCAACCCTGGCACTTGAACCCAAGTGCATCAGATCCCTCCGCAGCACAACATCACTGCTCTGTCGTGCGACAGACCTGCGCACTCGATCCAAGGTTGATGACATACTGCAATTTTCTATCAATCCAAGCTATAAAGCAAGCTCTTACATCCTTGTATTTATAGGCAATTTTTGAACAAATTTCTATCATCATGAAATAGGATAACTGGCTGCTGGTGTGATGATTTTGGTGATCTCAAACCCCACCAAGCGGTCCAAAAGGCCTGAATTTAGGCCCCAACCCCTAGACTTACGAAGTTGACCGCTCTCAGAGAAAAATCCATGAAACAAAACCTAAACCTTAGAAACGTTGCCATTGTCGCTCACGTAGACCACGGCAAGACCACCCTTGTAGACGCGATGCTTCGCCAGACCGGCGCTTTCAGCGCCCACCAGGCTGTTGACGAACGAGTAATGGACTCAGGTGATCTAGAGCGCGAAAAGGGCATCACCATCCTCGCCAAGAACACTGCCGTGAGCTACTCAGGCAAGGCCGCCGAGGGCAAGACAATCACCATCAACGTCATCGACACCCCTGGTCACGCCGACTTCGGTGGCGAGGTTGAGCGCGGTCTTTCGATGGTTGACGGTGTGGTTCTGCTGGTTGATGCTTCCGAGGGACCACTTCCCCAGACCAGGTTCGTGCTCCGCAAAGCACTTGAAGCGCAGCTACCAGTTATTTTGCTTGTGAACAAGACTGACCGCGGCGATGCTCGCATCGACGAGGTAGTTGAGGAAAGCCACGACCTTCTTCTCGGCCTTGCATCGGACCTGCACGACACAGTGCCAGATTTGGATGTCGATGCCATTTTGAACCTGCCCGTGATCTACGCATCCGGTCGTGCAGGTAGAGCAAGCCTCAATAAGCCAAATAACGGCGAGCTACCAGACAACGAAGACCTAGAGCCACTATTCAAGGCAATCCTTGAATACATCCCGGCTCCAAGCTACGACGAGTCAGCTCCACTCCAGGCTCACGTCACTAACCTTGACGCTTCCCCATTCCTTGGTCGTCTCGCCCTGCTGCGCATTTACTCTGGTGAGATAAAGAAGGGGCAGCAGGTCGCATGGGTTCGCCAGGATGGCACCACCCAAAACGTAAAGATCACCGAACTTCTGGGAACCAAAGCCCTAGAGCGTCTCCCGATTGAGTCGGCAGGGCCGGGAGACATCGTTGCCGTTGCTGGTATTGAAGACATCACCATCGGTGAGTCGCTCTGCGACCCGAATGACATCAGGCCACTACCTCTAATCAAGGTTGATGACCCGGCAATCTCCATGACCATTGGTATCAACACCTCTCCAATGGCAGGTCGCGTCAAGGGCGCAAAGGTCACAGCACGCCTAGTGAAAGACCGCCTTGACCGCGAGCTCATTGGAAACGTGTCCATCAAGGTTTTGCCAACTGAGCGACCAGATGCTTGGGAGGTTCAGGGTCGAGGCGAACTAGCCCTAGCGATCTTGGTTGAGCAGATGCGCCGCGAAGGCTACGAGCTAACTGTTGGTAAGCCGCAGGTAGTGACCAAGAAAATCGATGGCAAGACCCACGAGCCAGTTGAAGATCTGACTATCGACGTTCCAGAAGAGTTCTTGGGCGCAATCACCCAGCTACTCGCCGCTCGCAAGGGCCGCATGCTGAACATGACCAATAACGGAACCGGTTGGGTTC
>CAYTOH010000179.1:0-1767 GCA_964439375.1 uncultured Aquiluna sp. | reverse complement strand
AGTGCGTGGTTAGCCCATACTGAAACCTCAACCCAGCGACCAACTCTGGTTGGGTACCTCACAATCCACAGCGCTATTGCCACCGCAAATATTGTGATGATCAGCCCGGCCATCAACGCGAGCGAGGCGGAGCCAAGCAGGGCCTCCAGAATCTGGTCGAGTTTTGCGGTTGAAGAACCAATCAAGGTCCAGTTCAAAAGGCTGAACATTGGAATGCCGACACCCATGAGCGCAATCGCAACTAGTCCTAGTGCGGCAAATGGTTTGGTTGGACCCAAAAGAATCCGAACTCGCTTTTGGCTCGCCGCTCGAGTGGAGAGATACCCGCCTCGGTAGCGTCGCTCGAACCAGATCACCAGCAGAGTCAGAAGCACCAAAACAACTGCCAATGCAGCCGCTGCGGTGCGATCAAAGCTCAATCGATAGGCGTTGTAGATAGCCCTGGTGAAGGTGTCGAAGCGCAGGATTGCGATCGCACCAAACTCACTCAAGGTATAAAGCGCAACAAGTAGTGAAGCTGCGGTTGCAGCGGGCCTCACCTGAGGCCAGGTGACTCGAGTCAGCACCTGCCACTTCGTGAGCCCAAGAGTTCTAGCGACCTCTTCGCTTGAGGCATCTGTTCTAACCAGAGCCGCTGAAACCGCCAAGAAAACATAGGGCGCCGTAGCCAAACTCATCACTAGCCATGAGGCCCAGAACCCTGAGAACCAGGGGAAAGTGGCTGTGAAGCTAAAGGCCATGACGTAACTGGGGATAGCCAGTGGCAATGTTGCCAATATCGCGAATAGCGCTGCCATACCCAGGTTGGTTCGGGTGGTGAGCCAAGCCTGCAAGAACCCAATCACCAGTGCGGTGAATGTAACGCTAAGCACCAAAGCGGTGGTGTTGAAAAGTAGCTCCAGGGTTCTTGGTCGAAGCAGTTCTGCCAGGGCTTTCTCGGAGCCAGCACCCAATCTCGAGACCAAATAACCCAATGGAATCAGGGCTGCCAAAGATGCGAAAACCCCCAGTGCTCGAATGAGTACCGGGGGTTTGCGCATAATCTGCCTAGATTAGCCCAGCAGCTCTGATTAGCTCTAGGGTCTGCTGCAGCGAATCAAGGTTGCTTAGGTCGATGTCTGGGGCTGGATACTCCTGAAGCGGAGCAAGTCCTGGGATCACGTCAATGCCGTAGATCATCGGGTACTCAGCGGTCTCTTCGGCGAAGTAGGTCTGCGCCTTTTCAGACAGTAGGAACTGGATAAACGCCCTGGAGGCGGAGTTGTCGTTGATGATTCCCGCACCTGCGACGTTCACGAGGTTGCCCAAGTCGCCGTCCCTAAATGGGGCTAGCTTGGACTTCATGTTCTCAACACCAACCTCATTTGCCTTGGCATACCAGTAGTAGTGGTTGATCAAACCAGCATCGATAACTCCGGTCTCGACCGCATCCAAAATGCCGCCGTTCTTCTCAAACATGACCGCGTTCTCCTTCATGCCAGCGAGCCACATCGCAGTGACTTCATCACCCTCGGTGATGCGCATCGCGGTGACAAAAGCTTGGAACGAGGCATTGGTTGGAGCAATTCCGATGCGACCCTTCCACTCAGGCTTGAGTAGGTCAAGGACTGACTCTGGTAGCTCGGTTACTCGCTCAGGGTTGTAGTTCAGGATTCTGGCGCGGCCAGAAACCCCAACCCAGAAACCATCAATGTCGGAGAATTGGCGGTCAACCAGAGCTAGCGCCTCAGTTGGAATTGGAGCGAATAGCCCGGCCTTGGAAATTGC
>CAYTOH010000178.1:0-1793 GCA_964439375.1 uncultured Aquiluna sp. | reverse complement strand
CCTTGGCTACACAATTGCCAACGATGTGACAGCGCGCGACGTGCAGTTTTCAGACCTGCAGTGGGCAAGAAGCAAGGGATTTGATACTTTTGGTCCACTTGGACCTTGGATTGAAACAGAATTCAATCCAGAAAACAAAAAGCTAATCTCCAGGATTAATGGTGAGATTCGCCAAGAAGGTAATACCCAGCACATGATTACTCGTCCTGAGCCGCTTCTTGCCTATGTCTCACAAAACCTGACTCTTTTTCCCGGTGACGTGATTCTGACCGGCTCACCTGCCGGCATTTCGGGAATTAGCCGCGGGGACTTGGTTGAATGCGAGATCGAAGGCATTGGAATTCTCTCTAATCCGGTGGCCTAGGCTTTAGCTAGAAAATGACTCAGTTAACAGCTCCAATTACATCTGCCCAGGGCAGTCAAATTGTTGTGCGCTTTTGCCCATCTCCCACTGGCACTCCACACGTTGGTTTAGTTAGAACAGCACTTTTCAATTGGGCCTATGCCAGAAGCCAGGGAGGCAAGTTTGTCTTTCGAATTGAAGACACCGATGCCTCTCGCGATAGTGAGGAGAGCTACCAGCAAATCGTTGAAGCTCTTCGTTGGTTGGGCTTGGATTGGGATGAAGGAATCGATGTTGGCGGCCCTAATGAGCCCTATCGACAATCACAACGCAGCCATATTTATAAAGAAGTGGTTGAGAAGCTCAAAGCCTCCGGCCACCTCTATGAAAGCTTTCTAACGGCCGAAGAAATTGAAGAAAGAAACAAAGCAAACGGTCGAGCCGTGCAGCTTGGTTATGACAACTCAGAGCGAGAACTGTCTGAGGCAGATCGGCAGATATATCTTTCAGAAGGCCGGCAGCCAGCCCTAAGGCTTAGGGTTCCCGATGAAGAGATCAAGTTTGTTGACTTAGTTCGTGGTGAAATATCTTTCCCAGCAGGCTCATTTCCAGACTTTGTAGTGGTTCGACCTGGTGGCGAACCCCTCTATACCCTCGTCAATCCTGTTGATGATGCATTGATGGGTGTTACTCACGTTTTGCGAGGCGAGGATTTACTCTCCTCCACTCCGCGTCAGATAGCTCTCTATAACGCCCTTTATGAGGCAGGGATTGCCAAGTTTGTTCCCCGCTTTGGACACCTGCCATTCGTGATGGGCGAGGGGAACAAGAAGCTTTCCAAGCGCAACCCAGAGAGCAATTTGTTCCTCCATCGCGATCGCGGGTTCATTCGAGAAGGCTTGCTCAATTACCTTGCTCTGCTTGGCTGGTCAATCTCAGCGGATAGGGACATTTTCACCCTCGATGAAATGTGTAAAACATTTGATGTGGCGAGTGTGAATCCAAACCCTGCCAGATTCGACCAGAAGAAAGCGGACGCGATCAACGCTTCACACATTCGCTTGTTGTCGGATGAAGACTTCCAAGACCGAGTTTTACCTTATTTAGTGTCTGCAGGTGTGCTACCGGCTCAGCCAACTAGTCAACAGCTAGCTGACTTGGGTAAGGCACTGCCTCTGGTGAAAGAGAGAATCACGGTTTTGAGCGAGGCCAGCGGCATGCTTGCGTTTTTGTTCACTGAAGACCTCAGCTTTGAACCAGAGGCACTTGCCCAATTGCCACGCGAAGCCGGGAAGATTGCATTGACTGCAGCCCAGGCCCTTGCCGAACTTTCCGACTTCACTACCGAAAACATCCAAGGCACGTTGAGCGAAGCGCTGATCGAAAAAGCAGGCTTGAAGCCAAGAGATGCGTTTGCAGTTGTGAGAGTCGCCGTTTCTGGTCGCAGGGT
>CAYTOH010000177.1:0-1800 GCA_964439375.1 uncultured Aquiluna sp. | reverse complement strand
TGTTTGGCCCCTGGCCGTCTCCGACTTACTTCCCCTAAGCCGGAACCTGTGAAAACCAAGCTCACAGACGGACAGGGACCAAGCTCCAGGGATAGCAAGGGAGCTAAATGGTCGAAGTCACCGAACTGCATGTCCCAGTAATGCTGGAACGCTGCCTGGAGCTCTTGAGACCGGCTATTGAATCAAAGCCAGCAACGGTTATTGACGCAACCCTCGGCCTCGGTGGACACGCTGAGGCCTTGCTTCGTGAGCACAACGAATTGACGGTCATCGGAATTGACCGTGACCCGGTTGCTCTGGAGCTTGCAAGCTCTCGACTGGCAGGTTTTGGCGATCGCTTTGTTCCGGTTCTGACCAAGTATGACCAAATCTCAAGTGTCCTCGCTGGCCGAAAGGTTGACGGAATCTTGATGGATCTCGGCGTGAGCTCAATGCAACTTGACCAGCGGGAGCGTGGCTTTAGTTACGCAAAGGACTCTTTTTTGGACATGCGCATGAATCAGTCCGAGGGCCTTACTGCCGCCGATTTGCTGGAGACTCTTGATGTCTCGTCACTGGCTCGAATCTTTAGAAACTATGGCGAAGAAAGGTTTGCGCTCCCTGTTGCTAAGCGGATTGCCCAGAAGCGTCAGAGCGCGGCTATCGCAACCTCGGGTGTTTTGAACCAAATCGTTTCCGAGGTGATTCCGGTGGCACCAGGCAAGCAATCCGGTCACCCAGCCAAGCGGATCTACCAGGCTTTGAGAATTGCCGTGAATGACGAGCTTGGGGTTCTCGAGCGTGCCATGCCTCAGGCGATTGATGCTCTTGCAGTTGGAGGGCGCTTGGTGGTTATGTCCTATCACTCTCTAGAGGACGGCATTGTGAAAGAGGCGATGCAGCTGGCTGCATCTAGCAAGACCCCAATTGACATGCCCGTTGAGCTGCCTGGCACGGCAGCAACATTCAAGATTTTGACCCGCGGTGTGGAACGAGCTTCAGAGCGCGAGTTAGAGCAAAACCAAAGAGCGGCGTCCGCAAGGTTGCGTGCCGGAGAAAAGCTAAAGGGGAACTAACGTGGCTGTATTTCTAGTCTCACCAAAGGAAGCTAATCGGCTCAAGCCGAGGCTCACCTCAGTCCTCGTCCTATTGATCGGCATCATCACCATCTACCTCGCTCAGTTGGCGCTGAACATGATGCTTACTCAAGATGCTTATCACTTAGCGCAGCTCAAAAAGGAACAGCGTGAGCTAAGCACACAGGTTCAGATCATCCAAGAAGAGGTGGACTCCCTTGGTTCACCGCAGAATTTGGCCGATGCAGCCAACCGGCTTGGCATGGTCGCAAACCCAGCCTCGGTTCTACTGGATGTAAAGAAGGACAAGGTATACGGACAGCCAAAGCCAGCAGACCCAAGTACTACGAGACTCGCTAGCGCTAACCTTGTCGCAAATGCGGCTCTGGGAACGGTTTCAGAATTCTCTCCCGCCACGGTTGCGGCCAGCGAAACCGAGGGTGTCGGTGCTGAGAAAACTACCGCTCCAGACATATCTTTGAGTGTGATTCCAGCTTCTCCGACCCGATAGGCAGTAAATGGGCTCCCACGCTAAAGCCAACCGCAGATTCGGAGCCTTTCTGGCTCTGATGTTTGTGTTGGTTGCAGCCCTCGGGGTACGCCTGGTTGATTTTCAGGTTGTTCAGGCGGAGGAGATCCGGGCTGAGTCCATGGAGCGGCGCGCCGTCACTGCGAACCTAAAGGCTCTGCGCGGGGAGATCCGAGACAGTTCAGGGCAAGTCCTTTCCAGAACCGTGTTCCGCTA
>CAYTOH010000176.1:0-1809 GCA_964439375.1 uncultured Aquiluna sp. | reverse complement strand
ACTCGGGAGATCGACTCGCGCTAGCAGCAATATTCATTGCTCCACTAGTTCAGTTTTCGACGCTGCTGCTCGGGGCACTCTGGCTAGTTGCAATGATCGCTTTGCCGGAGTCATTTTGACTCTAGGAAGTTCAGTAGATTTCTTGCTCTAACTGAGCAACATTTCGATTCGACCTCTGCACCTCAGTCACGACAAAGTACTCAGGCCCAAGCTCTGTGGCGAGATCTTGAGCGAATGACCTGCTCACTTTGTTGAATTGATCCTTGGCCAAATCTGAAATCCACTCAAACCTTGTGTTCTCGTCATCCCAGACAGCCAGTGACTCAAATAGTTGAGACAGCTCAACGCCTCGGTTTTTGAGCTCTGTTGAAATGGGGGCCTTGTCCATTTCATCCATGAGCTCGTTATCAAACCAGACTGGCCAGTGCCCCTGCATGTGCATCACTCGGATTCGAACGGATGTCTTGCCGCGGTAACGACTGCGCTGGATAAGTGCCCAAATTCCCACGATAAGACCCAACCCAATCAGAACAGGGCCTGAGTAGACGTAAACCAAAGTAAAGAAGTTCAACACCTGAGACTGCGGCATCCAGGCTAACCCTGCCGCCGCATGTGGGAAGAGAAACGTGGAAACTTGGATGCCCGCAGCAATCAGCTGGGCCGCGATATGAACTTGATTCCCAGGGAAGGCTGGGCTTTTTCCAATTACTGCATAAGCTGCCGATACGGCCGCCAACCAAATCACGGCCGAAACCAAAGCCCAGCCTGCAAAGAAAAAGGCCACTCCGGTGAACTCATTCAGCACCGGAACGCTCGCGCTAATCCCATTGCCCAGGATCAACAAAAAACCTGCGGCTGTGACCAGTAAGAATCCGGTCCGTGGGCGTTGAATCACTTTTAAACCTCGGCCGGTAAAGCCGTCTTAGAAGGGGTGGCCCCAACTGCAAGGACGCCAAGCATCCAGGTGAGGCCTGATAAGGCAATAAGCATGAATGCTATGAAGAAGGGCTCCCCTGAAGCTTCAGTGAATCCGGTTGGCTCAACCGGCTCCAAGTTGAATGGCCATTTGTTATACCAAATCCGAAATGCGAGGATCGTGCTACCTACGGCAGCCATGTTTACCGTGGCAGAGACAACCGCGGACCAAAGGCTTAAGCGGACACTAAGTTTACGACTTCGAAGCATCCCGATGATCCAGAAGGCTAGGAATCCCGCGCCGAAAAGAATCGCAAAGGATTGAATCACCATCTGAGGGCCAATGCGCGGCTCTACTATTCGAGCAGTGAATAGTCCCACTAAAAGGACAACGGGGCTCGCGAGTACGTGCAGTTCTCTGAGCAGGTGAGTTTCCGGTTTGATGGCATTCATAAGTCCCCCTGTTTGGCAAGTCTAATTCCGACGACACGCAACAAGTGCTTGACACTACTCTGTAATACACAATACTGTTCATAACACAGGAGGTGTTCGTGGATACAACTCAGTTGCTAAAGGGTGCCCTAGATCTTGCGATCCTTGCCGTGATTAGCGTCGAAGACCAGTACGGCTATGAAATCGCGAAGCGCCTAAGGGACTCTGGTTTTACAGAGATTGGGGATGCTTCGGTGTACGGCACACTCCGCAGACTCGAAGGTTCCGGCTCGCTGAAGAGCTACTTCATGGAATCCGAGGATGGGCCGAACCGAAAGTACTACTCAATTACAAACAGGGGCCTGTCTGAGCTCGCGAGCGCCGAAAAGACCTGGACAGATTTCTCTAAGACCATGACATCACTCCTCTCGGAGTCAACGCTAGAAAACAAGAAGGGGGCTA
>CAYTOH010000175.1:0-1858 GCA_964439375.1 uncultured Aquiluna sp. | reverse complement strand
ACTAGGAGAACAAGTAATGAAGCGTGGACTTCCTGAAGACCCAATGATGCGCCAGTTGGTGCTAATGGCCCGACACAACATGACCAGAAGAGCGGCGCTCGCTGGAATCGGTGGAACAGCGGCAGCACTGAGCCTTGCCTCGTGCGCACCTGCTTCCTCAACCCTCACTCCAGCTGAGGATCTTTCGGACACCGAGAAGGTTTTGACCTGGCACAACTGGCCGCTTTACATGGACGAGGATGAGGACGGTAACTACCCAACCCTCGCCCGCTTCGAGGAGCAGACCGGAATCGACGTTGACTACCTGCTTGAGATCGACGACAACGACACTTGGTACGCAAAGGTCAAGGACCAGCTAGCTCTAGGGCAGGACATCGGTGCAGATGTTGCTTCGCCAACTTCTTGGCTTGCAGACCGCCTAATTGGTCTTGGCTACCTTCAGGCGATGGACCCTGCCAACATCCCGAACAAGGCAAACCTGAACCCTGCTTACCTAGGAAACGCCAACGACCCAGAGCGCAACCTTTCCATCCCTTACCAGGGCATCCTCGGCGGTATCGGTTACCACAAGGCGCGCTTCAAGGAGGCAACCGGCAAGGATGCCCCAACCTCGATGGATGACCTGTGGCTGCCTGAGCTAAAGGGCCGCATTGGTCTTCTCTCGGAGATGCGCGACACCATTGGTCTAGTGCTAATGAGCCAGGGCATCAACATCGCTGACGCGAGCTCACTGACCGAGGATGCCTTCAACGCGGCTGTCGACTTCATCGCGGCTCAGGTCACCTCTGGTCAGATCTTCAACATCCGTGGTAACTCATACGCTGAGGACCTAAAGAACGGCAACATCATTGCCGCAACCGCATGGTCAGGAGATATCACCATCATCAACTTCGAGACTGAGTCTGAGGACTTCGGCTTCGTGGTTCCTGAGAGTGGTGCGACCATCTCCGCTGACGTATTCGTGATCCCTATGGGAGCGCGTCACAAGAAGAACGCCGAAGCACTTATCAACTACTACTACGACCCAGTGAATGCAGCAGAGCTCGCAGCTTGGGTGAACTACGTAACTCCAGTAGTTGGAGCCAAGGAAGTTCTAGCCCAGACCGACCCAGAGCTTGCCAACAACCCTCTGATCTTCCCTGACGAGGAGTTCTTGAAGAAGACTCAGGCGTTCCGCGCACTAACCGGCCAGGAGGAGCAGCTGTTTGCAACCAAGTGGCAGAACCTGCTACTGGGCGCATAGGTGTCGCAAGAGTTCGTAGCGCGAGGACAGGATCTCGAGCTAGTAGGCATTAGAAAAGAGTTCCCTGGCTTCACCGCCATTGAGGACTTGGATCTGAAGATTCCAGCAGGGCAATTTTTTGCCCTGCTGGGTCCTTCGGGATGCGGTAAGACCACCACGCTCCGAATCGTCGCCGGGCTTGAAGAGCCAACCGTCGGCAAGGTTCTCATTGGCGGCAAGGATGTCACCGACACCAAACCGCACGAGCGTCCGGTGAACACCGTGTTCCAAAGCTACGCACTCTTTCCACACATGTCGGTGCTGGAAAACGTTGCCTTCGGGTTGCGCCAGCGAAAGATTGATGACCCACTAGCCAAGGCAACCCAGGCTTTGGAGATGGTCGAACTCTCACACCTTGCTTCCCGCAAGCCTCAGCAGCTTTCAGGTGGTCAGCAGCAGCGTGTTGCTCTTGCTCGAGCCCTTGTGAACAGGCCAGCCCTTTTGCTGCTGGATGAGCCTCTTGGAGCTTTGGACCTGAAGCTGCGCAGACAGATGCAGGTTGAGCTCAAAGCCATCCAAATGGAGGTCGGACTCACCTTCTTGCACGTAACTCACGATCAGGAAGAGGCCATGGAC
>CAYTOH010000174.1:0-1886 GCA_964439375.1 uncultured Aquiluna sp. | reverse complement strand
CTCTAGATGCTGATAGGGGCGAGACTCGATTTTGTTTTTTGTCATGCGAAGCAGGAGCCGATTTGCAGATGAGCAAAAGGCGCAGTCTCCATCAAAGACAAATAGCTTCATATCAATCCCAACTCGAGACTCAGAGTTTTGGTTCCCAGTCATTGAGCTAGAGTCAGCCAGCCCTGACTGGCCCTAACTTCAAACTCTCACGAATCGGAAGTTGCCTATCGTCGCGGAATGGGATTGCGCCAATCCAAAGTAGCTTTCCAACATCCTGCTGCCTCACTAGATAGGTGAGAGAGGTTGCTCCAGGGATAAAGCCATCGCTATTGAACCACTGGTATCTGGTGATCAATCCTGGCTGAGGGGTGAAGGTGGCGGTCAATGTCTGACCCACGACCGGGCTGCCAGTGATGACTGGATTGCCATTATCGAAAATGGGCGGTGTTGCTCCCGGGATAGCTGTCCTTGGTGTGGGTAGTGGGTTTGGTTGCGGCAGGCGGTTGATTTCTCGGTGAACGTAGCCGGCTATTTGAGCGTTTAGGTCAACGATGTCGGTTTTCAAAACGTTTTGAACGGCGGCCTGCCAGTCAAATTGCTTCATGTAGAGCTGGGCTTTGTGCAGGTCTGACATCGAGTAGTTCAGCATCAAGTACTCAAAGACAAGCATCCCGAGGTCGTACCTAATGTAGTTACTTCCATCACAGATCGAATTGCGGTTCAGGGCAGTTTGAATCTGACTTGCTGTTAGCAACCCGACCCCAGTCGGATTTGTCTTTAATCTGTCGATAATCCATGGTCTTCTATCCATGGCGTCCAGCTGCACCTCGACGAAGGTCGCTTGCCCTTCAGCCCACCAACAAACATCACCGAAGCCTGCCTCTTGCTGATAGAAGTGAGCAGCTTCATGCCGGCTCACAGTTTGAAGGCCGCGTCCTGAGAAGGCTGTCCCTACAACGTTGTCTTGATAGAGAGTCCCTCCGATGCTGGTTCCTGCGCCACAGAAAATATCGGAGCTTAGGTTGCAGTGGCCGAGTACATTTTTGGAGTTGTCCCAAAGGGTAACCGGGTAGCTACTCAATTGATTTAGGCGAGTCTGTCTCCACCAAGCGTGGTCAATTTCGGCAGAGAGAACCCAGTTCATGTTTATCTTCTCAAGACCTACGAGCTGGAAGATTTTTATCTTCTGAACAAAGGCCCCAACCACCTCTTGGATTGCTCGAGGGTTAGCTCGTGGGCTAGAGGTGTAATTGAATTTGAAGTCCGGTTGACTCCTTGCCTTCAGTTCGATTTGTTGCATGTGGGAATTTAGCCCCGCCAAAGTTCTCAAGGTCGGCAATGTTGACTCGGGATTTGGATTTTGGGCAGCAGCAGTTGGTGATGGGGAAGGTGTTGGAGTCGCCGTTGGCGAAGGTGTTGGGGTAGTGGTTGGCGATGGGGTCGGAGTCTGGGTTGGTAGCGGGCTTGGGTCAGTCGGTTGTGGAGTAGGAGGGGTCGGCCTTGGCTTCGGCCTCACCACCTCACACGCGATACCGTCTCGATCTGTATCGAGCCTTGCGTTGAGGCGATAGATCGCTGCAGAAACTCGAGGAGAGAAGATTGGCCCTGCTCCGCGATTGACAGCGCTCTTTGAGTTTGAGACTCCGTATTTGTAGGTCTTTCTAAGATCGGTGCAGGATTTGAAGGTCTTTGCTTCTGCCTGGGCAGCAGGAACGAAGCCGAGCATCAGCGCACAAAGGATGATTGAAAGAACTCGCTTCATTCGTGCTTCCCCCATTTCCTTCAGCCCCAATCGTCCCACAGAATCACCTCGGCATCGACTGTCAATTAGGGCTTGCAGTCGAATCGAAATGCTATAGATTGAAGTCATCTTTAGTAGGGGGATTTATGTGCTT
>CAYTOH010000173.1:0-1931 GCA_964439375.1 uncultured Aquiluna sp. | reverse complement strand
TCAAATGTTTCGTAAAAAGTTGCCTAGGCCAGCACTTGCACACACACTTGCACAATCAAACAAAAACTCCCTCTCAGAAGTGCCTTCTCAGGCTCTAAATCAAGGGAGTTGCTGGCGGAGAATGGGGGATTCGAACCCCCGAGGGCTTGCACCCAACACGCTTTCCAAGCGTGCGCCATAGGCCACTAGGCGAATTCTCCGTCCCCAAGTCTAGGGGGTAATTGTCTGGCATGGGAAACGACAAAACTCATCTAATCTCCCTCCCACACACGGTGACCAGTTTGATTAGAGGTAGTTTGGTAGTAACAGGAGTGTGACGATGAAGACCATCCCTCATTGGATCAATGGGCAAGTAAAGCAATCAAGCTCAGGCCGAACCGGAGATGTTTACGACCCGGCTCTAGGAGTAGTCGCCTCCAAGGTTAGTTTTGCGGACCAAGCTGATATTGATCAGGCTGTTGCGGCTGCGAAAGCCGCCTACCCTGCCTGGCGAGACCTCGCCCTCGGTAAACGCCAGGGAATCATCTTCAAGTTCCGCGAGCTCCTCGAGGCAAAGAAGTCTGAGCTAGCGTCGATCATCACTAACGAACACGGCAAGGTCTTATCGGACGCTCTCGGAGAAATCACTCGCGGTCAAGAGGTTGTGGACTTTGCCTGCGGACTGCCGCACCTACTAAAAGGCGAGTTCTCCGAAAACGCTTCAACCAATGTTGATGTCTACTCGATCAAGCAGCCTTTGGGTGTTGTCGGAATCATCAGCCCGTTTAACTTTCCTGCAATGGTGCCAATGTGGTTTTTTCCTGTGGCGATTGCAGCGGGCAACACTGTTGTCCTCAAGCCAAGCGAAAAGGATCCTTCGGCAGCGATTTGGATGGCTGAGCTTTGGAAAGAAGCTGGTTTGCCAGATGGTGTTTTCAACGTTTTGCAGGGCGACAAGATTGCAGTTGATGGACTCCTGACCCACCCTGATATCCAGTCCATCTCATTTGTCGGATCAACTCCAATCGCACGCTACATCTATGAAACTTCTGCGAAGCACGGCAAACGAGTCCAGGCACTTGGCGGAGCAAAAAACCACATGCTTGTGCTCCCTGACGCCGACCTTGATTTGGTTGCCGACTCAGCGGTGAACGCGGGCTTTGGTTCTGCCGGCGAGCGATGCATGGCCATTTCAGTTGTCGTTGCGGTTGAACCTGTGGCCGATGAGCTAATCGCTCGCATCTCCGAAAAGATGGCAACCATCAAGGTTGGCGATGGCCGTCGCTCCTGTGACATGGGGCCACTGGTGACAAGGGAGCACAGAGACAAGGTTGCCTCATACATCGAGGCTGCAGAGCTTGATGGCGCAAGCATCGTTGTTGATGGGCGGGGAGTGGTTGTTGACGGTGACCCTGCCGGGTTCTGGCTTGGGCCAACCCTGCTTGACAAGGTGCCGCTGAGTTCAAGGGTCTACAAAGAGGAAATCTTCGGACCTGTGCTTTCTGTGGTTCGAGTGAAGAGCTACCAAGAAGGTCTCGACCTAATCAACTCAGGAGCTTTTGGAAATGGAACCGCAATCTTCACAAACGATGGCGGTGCTGCTCGCAGGTTCCAAAACGAAGTTGAGGTTGGAATGGTTGGAATCAACGTTCCAATCCCTGTCCCGGTTGCCTACTTCAGTTTTGGGGGATGGAAACACTCGCTCTTTGGAGACTCACGCGCTCATGGCGAAGAGGGCTTCAGATTCTTCACTCGCACCAAGGTCATCACCTCTCGCTGGCTTGACCCATCTCACGGTGGGATAAACCTGGGTTTCCCTCAGAACTAACCTGAACTAAACTTGGAAGCGACCCCCCGTGTGGCGTCACCTCGGCTAAGCCCCCAGGATCGAGAGATAGCAAGGGTAACTGAGCTCTGATGGGTGCACGGGGGGTCCCTTTTTATCCACACCC
>CAYTOH010000172.1:0-1939 GCA_964439375.1 uncultured Aquiluna sp. | reverse complement strand
TCAAAAGATACATACTTGCTTCTGCGCTCTGGCAGGTAGCCGCCCAGTTCACGGCGCCGCTCGTGCATGTACTCAAGCTCCGGCGAGCTGTCGGCGGGTTTGAAGTAAGGCGGCTGGTAGGGGTCAGCCTCTAGCTGGGCATCAGAAATCGGCACCTGCATGCCATCGCGGAAGGCCTTGAGGTTATCGAGTGTGAGCTTCTTCATCTGGTGAGTCGCGTTTCGACCCTCAAAGCTCTTGCCAAGGCCGTAGCCCTTGACAGTTTTCGCAATGATTACAGTTGGCTGACCCTTGTGACTCAAGGCCGCCTTGTATGCCGCATAAATCTTTCGGTAGTCGTGACCACCACGCTTGAGTGACCAAATGTCATCATCAGTCATTCCAGCAACCAGCTGGGCGGTCCGTGGGTCTCTACCAAAGAAGTTTTCTCTGATGAACCCGCCCGACTCTGCCTTGTAAGTCTGGTAGTCACCGTCCGGGGTTGCATTCATGAGGTTGACGAGCGCTCCGTCAGTGTCCGAAGCAAGCAACGAATCCCACTCACGACCCCAGATGACCTTGATGACATTCCACCCGGCTCCCCGGAAGAAGCTCTCCAGTTCCTGGATAATCTTCCCGTTTCCTCGAACAGGCCCGTCTAGGCGCTGTAGGTTCGCGTTGACAACAAAGGTTAGGTTGTCCAATCGATCATTGGCCGCAAGTTGAAGGGCTCCACGGCTTTCAACCTCATCCAGTTCACCATCGCCTAAAAATGCCCAGACATGCTGTTCTGAAGTGTCCTTTAAGCCACGACCTTGGAGATACCGATTGAACTGTGCCTGGTAAATGGCATTGATTGGGCCTAAACCCATAGAAACGGTGGGGAACTGCCAAAAATCTGGCATGAGCCTTGGGTGTGGATAGCTCGGTAGACCTCTATTCGGGCGGGATTTCTCCTGCCTGAATGCGTCCATCTCAGCTTCCGAGAGCCTGCCCTCTAGAAAAGCTCGAGCGTAGGGCCCAGGGGACGCGTGACCCTGAATGAAGATCTGGTCGGCACCAGCCGGGTGGTCATGACCCTTGAAAAAGTGGTTGAACCCAACCTCATAGAGCGAGGCCGAGGAAGCGAAAGAGGAGATATGTCCGCCCACCGCGACACCTGGACGCTGGGCCCTATGAACCATGATTGCAGCGTTCCAGCGCATCCACGCTCGGTAGGTGCGCTCCAGCTGCTCGTCTCCGGGGAACTGTGGCTCATCCTCGGGGGAGATCGTATTGATGTAGTCAGTGGTTGGCACCAACGGAACATTCAGCTGTAGTTCGTGAGAGCGCCGAAGAAGCGATTGCATAATCTCTCGAGCACGCCCACGGCCGGCATTATTGGCGAGAGCGGTCAGCGACTCGATCCACTCCTGTGTCTCCTGAGGATCCTTATCAACACCTGGTTCTGCGAACGGGTCGTGATCGTTAAATGACACCAAAGCCTCTTTTCGTGGCTGTTTACCGGAAGCGCTCTTGTGTGAGCAGGATTAGTTTATTGTTTGAACAAAGTGTTGGAGCCACCTCAGTCGAAAAGGAACTCACTCATGAGCGTAAATGTTGGAGATCTCGCCCCGGAATTCAGCCTCTCGAACCAATTCGGCGAACAGGTTTCTCTCAGTAGCCTTCGTGGTAAACCTGTTGTCTTGGTCTTCTATCCGTTCTCGTTCTCAGGCATCTGCACTGGTGAGCTGTGTGAACTGCGCGACAACCTTTCATTATTTGAGGACTGTGGCGTTGAACTTTTGGCAGTGAGCGTGGACTCGAAGTTTGTTCAAGCCAAGTTTGCAGAGCAGGAAGGCTACAAGTTCAACCTGCTAGCAGACTTTTGGCCACACGGCGAGGTGGCATCCAAATACGGAGTGCAGCTCGAGGACAAGGGCTTTGCCACACGCGCAACGTTCGTGATCGATGATGCCGG
>CAYTOH010000171.1:0-1963 GCA_964439375.1 uncultured Aquiluna sp. | reverse complement strand
GGGCCAAGTCGGCAGACCTGATTGGTGAAACCGTAAGCGTGATTCCCGCCACAGAAATAGTCGGGTTTTCAAAGTCAACTGTCGCGGGTCACGTTGGAACTATCCGCTCAATCAAGCTATCCAGTGGCAAATTCGCCCTGGTGATTGGCGCTAGAACTCACTACTACGAGAACCACGGAGTTAGGGCTGTAGTCCACAGCGTTCGCACCGCAGCCGCAACCGGGGCAAAGACGATGATTTTGACCAACGGCGCAGGCGGCATCAAGCCAAAGTGGGCAGGTGGTGCAGCTGTGCTGATTTCAGACCACATCAACCTAACCGCAAACTCACCACTTGAGGGAGCGACATTTATTGACCTGACTGATCTTTACTCCAAGCGCCTACGCGAATTGGCAAAGACCGTTGATCCGAGCCTGGACGAGGGTGTTTACGTCCAGTTCCGCGGCCCCCACTACGAGACCCCAGCCGAGGTCCAAATGGCCAAGATCATGGGTGGAGACATCGTTGGAATGTCCACTGCTCTAGAGGCCATCGCTGCCAGAGAAGCCGGTATGGAGATTTTGGGCATGAGCCTGATTACAAACCTCGCGGCTGGTATTCAAGCTACGCCACTAAACCATGAGGAAGTCATTCAGGCCGGACGCGATGCAGAGGCAAGAATCTCAGCTCTGCTTGCCAAGATTGTGGAGAAGCTCTAAGTGGATTTACTCAAGCTCGCAAGTGCTTGGCTTTCGCAGGATCCTGATTCTGAAACCCAAGCTGAGCTGTCAAAGCTGATTGAAAATCAAGATCTCGGTGAACTTGAATCAAGATTTGGCTCCAGGCTCGAATTTGGAACCGCAGGACTGAGGGGCGAGCTGGGCGCTGGGCCCAATCGGATGAACCGAATTGTTGTGGGGCAAGCCGCCTATGCCATCGGACAGTTCCTAATCGCAAATCGCGAAGCCTACTCAGACCCAGCGGGAAACCTAAGCGTGGTTATCGGCTTCGACGCCAGAGTCAACTCGGACATCTTTGCAAAAGACAGCGCCGAGATTCTGTCTGGGCTCGGGCTCATTGTTTCACTTTTTGACTCCTCGGTGCCCACTCCGGTGGCCTGCTTCACGGGAGCAAGGCTCAAGTCCAGTGCGACGATTGTTGTGACAGCCAGTCACAACCCTCCACGAGACAACGGATACAAGGTTTACCTTGGTGGACCGCTATTTGGCTCCCAGCTGGTGCCACCTCAAGACAAAGAGATTGCCAATCTGATTACCAGGGTTGCCGCAGAGCTCACTTTTAGCGAGCTTCCGAAATCCTCTAGCTACCGCCTGCTCGATGAGTCGGCCATCGAGCTATATCGCCAGAGAGCCATAGAGCTGGTTTCCTTGGCCAATCCAGCCCGATCCTCGCTCGGCATCACCTACACCGCCATGCACGGGGTTGGATACCGCGTTATCGCGCCAGTTTTCAAAGACCTTGGTTTTGCTCTCAGGTCGGTAGAAGCTCAGCAGCAGCCGGATGGGACATTTCCAACAGTCAGTTTCCCCAACCCCGAAGAGCCTGGGGCGATGGACCTGAGTCTCGAGCATGCTGAGAAGCTTGAGAGTGATCTGATTCTCGCAAACGATCCAGACGCGGACCGGTTAGCAGTTGGGGTCAAGACCGACTCCGGCTACAAAATGCTCACCGGTGATGAGGTTGGGCTTTTGCTTGCCGAAGTTATTGCTGAACAGGGAAACGCCAAGTCGATTGCGAATTCGATAGTGTCCGCATCTTTGGAGCCACTGGCAAAGCATCACAAACTCCAATACGAGCAGACCCTCACTGGCTTTAAGTGGATAAGCAAAGTCGAGAACCTAAGTTACGGCTACGAAGAAGCCCTGGGTTACTGCGTTGATCCCTCCCACACGCCCGATAAGGACGGCATCACAGCTGCCCTGCTGATCGCTGAGCTTGCGGCCAACCTCAAAACCGAGGGCAA
>CAYTOH010000170.1:0-1997 GCA_964439375.1 uncultured Aquiluna sp. | reverse complement strand
TACCAGCAGGTGCATTTGGAATAGCTCTGCGGAAAACATTGCAGTAGGCAAATTCAATAGCCGGCGCGAAACCTCGCTCCGGGAATGTTGCGTCGATTTCGATCTGGCCCGCATTCCCGGAGGCAGGTTTGCCTCTGGCCCCAACGACGCCCTCGCAGCGCTCAGTAAATCTACGCACTTTGACTGGCGACTTGCCCCTTACGACCTCAAAGGCACTGCGGCCCATCTTGTGGCACTCAAGGCAGCTGGTTTCATAACCAACTCAGAGTTTGACTCTTTGCAGCAGGCCATCTTGGAGCTGAGCGACAAGGTGGTATCGGGTGAGTTTCTTCCAAGGGCGACGGAGGAGGATGTCCACGCCGCCTTGGAGCGTGGCCTGATTGAGATTGCTGGTGCGGAGATTGCCGGCAAGATTCGCGCTGGGAGATCGCGGAACGATCAAATTGCAACGCTTATTCGCTCATTCCTGCTTGACGCAGCAGATCTGATTGAACTGCAGCTGAAGAATTACATCGACGCACTCTGCAGCCAGGCAGAACAGCACCGCGGCGTTGCCATGCCTGGCAGGACTCATTTCCAGCACGCGCAACCGGTATTGCTGAGTCATCATCTGTTGGCTCACGCCTGGCCAATGGTTCGCAACCTCGAGCGACTGGATTCATGGCGCAGCAGAGCTCGCAAATCTCCCTACGGCGCTGGAGCGCTGGCGGGCAACACATTGGGTTTGGACCCAAACCTGGTTGCCAAAGAACTCGGTTTTGATGGGCCAACTGAGAACAGCATGGACGCAACTTCCGCACGAGATGTGGTGGCGGAATTCGCATTCATCGCCGCGATGATCTCAATCGATCTATCCCGTTTTGCGGAGGAAATCATCGCCTGGGCCACCTACGAATTCGGTTACGTCAAGCTCGATGATGAATTCTCCACGGGCTCTTCGATCATGCCCCAGAAAAAGAATCCTGACATCGCTGAACTCGCTAGAGGAAAAGCGGGTCGACTTATTGGAAATCTCAGTGGGTTACTTGCCACTCTCAAGGGCTTGCCCCTTAGTTACAACCGCGACCTGCAAGAAGATAAGGAACCGGTTTTTGACTCGGTAGACACATTGCTTCTGGTGTTACCGGCCTTCAACGGAATGGTTTCAACCCTCAAGTTCAACACCGATCGGCTTGAGCAGTTAGCGCCGATGGGTTACTCGTTGGCAACTGATGTGGCGGAGTGGCTAGTAAAGCAAGGCGTTGTGTTCCGCGAAGCTCATGAGATAACTGGCGAACTAGTAAAGGCATGTGAGGCAGCCGGTGTCGAGCTCCACCAGGCCTCGGACGAGCTACTGACTTCGGTGTCCAAGCACCTTACCTCTGAGGTTAGAGGCGTCACCCAAGTGGCCGCGGCTATCAACTCCCGCTCCGGTGCCGGCGGCACTGCACTTTCGGAGGTAGAAGCTCAACTACTAAAACTTCGCAAGATTTCACCGAAGCGGGGAGCATAGATGGCAACCCAAGAAACCCTGCAGGGTCAGCGCAATGACCCGTCTTTTGCTCACATCCTCGATGAGCTGCAGTGGCGAGGGTTGGTTGCACTGTCTACCGATGAGGCTGAGCTGCGTAAAGCACTAGGGACTCCAATTACCTTTTACTGCGGTTTTGATCCAACTGCGCCATCGCTACACCTTGGAAACCTTGTGCAACTTTTGACGATGCGCCGCCTCCAGCTTGCTGGGCACAAGCCTTTGGCGTTGGTCGGTGGAGCCACGGGATTGATTGGGGATCCCAAGCCCAACGCCGAGCGAACTTTGAACTCAAAGGAGACCGTCTCGGAGTGGGTTGAGAAGTTGGCAAGCCAGACCGGGCGCTTTTTGGATTATCAGGGGGAAAACCCTGCCCGCTTGGTAAACAACTTGGACTGGACCAACAACTACAGCGCCATTGATTTCCTCAGGGACATAGGAAAGCACTACCGAGTTGGAAAGATGCTTGCCAAAGACGCGGTCTCGG
>CAYTOH010000169.1:0-2035 GCA_964439375.1 uncultured Aquiluna sp. | reverse complement strand
ACTTATGTCGCGTCTTTCCAGGCTATCTGCCTGACGACTACTACCGCCCAGCCAAGTAAAAGCCAGATTAAGAATCAGGCGAAGGAAACCAGAACGAGCTTGCGACCACCGATGTTCACGGCTTCGCGAATCAGTGGAGTGGTGCCATCCAGGGTAACAGCGGTACCGGCGTTGGTAGCTTGGCCCTGGTCGTTTACTTGCAGAGGAGTGTTCAGGGTGATAGCAGCAGAAGCGGGAGCCACTTCGATCAGCAGCAGACCGGAGGTAGCAACGGTCAGCTGACGAGCGGTGTAAGGCTGAGCCAGAGCGGAAGGCATGTAAGCCTGGTTCACACCGCAGATGGTGGTAGGGGCAGTTGCGAAAGCGTCGGGAGCAGCAGCAACGTTAGGACCGGCAGAAACCAGGTAGCTAACGACACGCAGTTCGCCGATTTCTACGACACCGTCAGTAGTGCCGGCAGCGGTGTCAAGAGGTGAACCGGCTTCGGCGTCAACGGCAGCTTCCCAGGTCTCAGCGTAACGGATGTACTGCTTTCCGTAAATAGGAGCGGCATTAGTGGCCATGTTTTTATCCTTAAGAAATGGACTTCAAAGTTTTCTTGTTTACTCTAGGACTGGTTTTGCCACCTAGTTAAACGTATAAGATTTTACCCTACCGGTACTCAATGAAACAGCGGCAACGGTCGTAGCAACGACATCCTTTACCTGGCATTGGTAATTCACCGACGGGTGCCCAGCCTTGCTCATCGTAGTTCTTACAGTCAACGCAAACTCGTTTATCGGTCTTTGCTACACGCCGCATTTCTTTAAACCCTAAGTCTTGGGCGACTAAATATTCACCTAGACTGTAGAATGCAAATGTTGGGGTGGCAAGATAGCGACTCACGCGCTCAGCAAGGGAGGGCCATGTTCTGCCTTGTGCTCGGTTTTGCTTTGCCTCTAGAATTCCTTCCTCTTCGGGATTGATTCCTTCGATTTCGTCAACACCGAGATCAATTGCTCCGGGGACCGCACCAAGCAGATCATAGTCTGCAAAGTCAACAGTTTGATCGCCTAAGCGCAAAACACCAGAGTCAATATATTCCTTGGTCTCTGCCAAGAACTTTGTAAGAGGTGGGAGCATGTCGCCAACGATAATAGGCCAACATTTTTCCAACTTCTGGTTTGTTTGTTTGTTTTTTAGCCCAAGGATGCAAGCAGCAAGTGCAGAGGTGAGGGTCTTATCGAGCATCGTTCGCTCGTATTCTTCCCACCTCATTAACTTGTCTCGTAACCCTTTCACAAGGCCCAGGGATTCTGCCTTCATCCGATCTTCCAGACGAGGTTGCTCTTTGTATTTTCGAGCGAGGGACTGGGCTTGAGAGAAGTAATCGGACCTTCTCTTTGTGGCCATTGAAACCAGGTTAAGAAGGTCCATCACTCACCTCACGAATACATAGTTTTCTTCAGGGCTTCCACGTAATCCATCTTGCCTTCGGACTCTTCGACCATGCGGAGAGCCTTGGCATGAGGGTCGAGATCCTCTTCGGCATACTGGAAGGTGCCTCCAGCAACCTCACCGAAGGAAACCATCGGGGGCAGCTTGCTGAGCAGGGTCAGCAGTTTGGTGGCGGCGGTTTCGCCCTCGCTGAACTCGAGAGTACCGAACTCAAGGCCCTCCACATAGGAGAGAAGCTCTTGCTCGGGCATGATGCCGTCGGTCAGGCGACCTTCGGTGTACATGTGTCCGATTGCCTCGGCCATCTGCATCCGACGGTGTGACCTCAGGTCCTCACGGTGACGACGCTCCAGCTCGGCATACTTAGTCTTGAGCTCTGCCAGCTCCATTTGCATACGCTCAGCCATGCCCATAGATCCCATTCCCATAGGGCGGACCTGGTTAGATCCCATGGTACCCATGCCGCCATACTCCATGCCGCAATGGTCAACGGAGTAGCCTTCGCCGTAGGACTCTTCGCCCTCATCCACACCATCATCGCCCTCGCCCTCGGAAGCTTGATATTGAGCGGTAGTGCCAAAACCGGTCTTGGTGTAAG
>CAYTOH010000168.1:0-2035 GCA_964439375.1 uncultured Aquiluna sp. | reverse complement strand
CCTGAGTTGCCTTCAGCGATAGCGAAACGCGCTCGCGGTCGTTGTCAACCTCAAGCACCTCAACGGTTACTTCCTGGCCAACCTCGACAACCTCGCTGGCGTGCTCAATGTGCTTCCAGCTCAGCTCGGAGACGTGGACTAGACCGTCTACGCCACCCAGGTCGATGAATGCACCGAAGTTCACGATTGAGGAGACCACACCGGTACGGACCTGGCCCTTGACCAGGTCATTTAGGAATGTGGTGCGGTTGGCGCTCTGGCTCTGCTCCAATAGGGCACGACGAGAAAGCACAACATTGTTGCGGTTCTTGTCGAGCTCAAGGATCTTGGCCTCAACCTCGGTGCCGAGGTATGGGCCTAGGTCGCGCACGCGACGAAGCTCGATTAGTGAGGCAGGTAGGAAGCCACGCAAGCCGATGTCGACGATTACGCCGCCCTTGACGACCTCGATTACGACACCCTTTACGACGCCATCTGCTTCCTTGATGCGCTCTACATCTCCCCAGGCACGCTCATACTGAGCGCGCTTCTTGGAGAGGATTAGGCGACCTTCTTTGTCTTCTTTCTGAAGCACAAGAGCCTCAATTGCATCGCCAACTTTGACGATGTCGCTTGGGTTTGCGTCCTGACGGATGGAAAGTTCGCGGGATGGGATTACACCCTCGGTCTTGTAACCAACGTCTAGTAAAACCTCGTCGCGATCAATCTTCACGACGGTGCCGGAGATTAGATCTCCATCATTGAAAAACTTTAGGGTTTTTTCGACCGCAGCTAGGAAGTCCTCTGCTGAACCGATGTCGTTGACTGCTACCTGCTTGGGCTTTGCGGTCGTTTTGGTTGCCATATTTGTGGTTACACCACTTTGCTTTACTCGGGTCAGGACAACCTTGAGGTTTCAATCTCGTGATTGGCCCGACAAACGGACAGGATTGGGTGCCGGAAAGCACCTCGCAAAGCTTAGCGGTTTACCTAGTGGCCCGCTAGCTCCCAGTTGGCTCCAATACCAACGTGAACTTCCAAAGGCACCGAAAGATTGGTGATGTTTTTCATCGAATCAACAGCGAGAGTCTTCAACTCTTCGAGCTCTCCTGGCGCAACGGCAAAAACTAATTCGTCGTGAACCTGAAGTAGTAGCTGAGATTTCAGACCCTGATGCCTCATTTGATCTGCAATCTTCACCATCGCCAGTTTCATGATGTCTGCTGCAGTTCCTTGAATTGGAGCATTCAGAGCCGCTCTTCTGGCAATTTCGCGCAATTGGAAAATTTTGGAGTTCAGATCCGGAAAGGGGCGCCTTCTGCCGTAGACAGTAGTGGTGTATCCCAGTGACTTGGCCCTCTGGACAACTTGGTCAAGGTAGGTTTTCACTCCACCAAAGCGGTCGAAGTAGTCTGCCATTAGCTGCTTTGCCTCTGTATTTGAGATTCTTAGCTGCTTAGCAAGACCGTACTCACTCAAGCCATAAACCAATCCGTATGACATGGCCTTGACCTTTGAGCGCATAGCGGAGTCAACCTGGCTGGGCTGCACCCCATAGATTCGAGCTCCAACAAAGTTGTGCAGGTCCTCCCCTGCCCTGAAGGCCTCAATCAGCCCTGCGTCGCCGGAGAGGTGCGCCATGATGCGCATCTCAATCTGGGAGTAGTCAGCCGTCAGCAGAGTCTCAAAACCCGCTCCAGCAACAAACGCGCTTCTAAGACGCTGCCCGCGCTCTGTCTTTATGGGTATGTTTTGCAGGTTCGGGTTTTCGCTCGAGAGCCTTCCGGTTGCAGCGGTAACCTGTGAATAGCTGGTGTGGATACGACCATCCGCTTCTATCGACTTGATCAGAGTTTCTGTGATTTGACGAAGTTTTGAGCTGTCTCTATGTGCCAGCAAGCGCTCAAGAAAGGGGTGTTCGGTCTGTTCGTAAAGCGTTTGTAGCGCTTCAGCATTGGTTGAATATCCGGTTTTTACGCTCCTAGTCCCCTGCATGCCAAGCTCTTCAAACAGAACCGATAGGAGCTGTTTTGGGCTGGCTAGGTTAACCTCGTGC
>CAYTOH010000167.1:0-2061 GCA_964439375.1 uncultured Aquiluna sp. | reverse complement strand
GCGGGTTACCGGGCCGCTTTCGCGGCCGGTGACCCGGAGATTGTGAAGGGTGTTGTGAATCTCAGGATGCACTCGGGCATGATCGTGCCGCATCCGGTGCAGCAGGCAATGATCGCGGCCTTGACTGATGACGAGCATGTGCAGGGTGCCAAAGCGGTTTATCGACAGCGCAGGGATGTCTTGCTGCCAGCGTTGAAGGCTTATGGGTTTGAAGTATCAAACTCTGAAGCTGGGCTTTATTTGTGGGTAACAAAGGGTGAATACTGCTGGGACACCATTGAAGAGTTGACTCAAATTGGGATACTTGCTGTGCCGGGGGAGTTTTATGGCGAGGCTGGTAGGAACCATGTTCGTTTCTCAATCACTGCAACTGACGATGACATTAATCGGGCGGCCAAGAGGCTCTCGAGTTCTAGTAGTCTTGCCTAGTCCCAAAACCTGCTAGGAGCAAGCCTTGAGCACCTCAGACAAGCTAACTTTCACCCTCGGCGACAAGAGTGTTGATTTTGGTTTGGTTAGAGCCAGTGAGGGTTACGACGGCGTAGACATCTCAAAGCTCACCTCTGAGTTAGGGGTTGTTACCTACGACGCAGGTTTTGTTAATACCTCAAACACCAAGAGCGCAATCACCTTCATTGATGGCGAAAAGGGAATCTTGCGTCACCGCGGTTACCCAATTGAAGAACTTGCCGAAAAGAAGACTTTCCTTGATGTTTCTCACCTTTTGGTAAGAGGCGAACTCCCTACCGCTTCTGAGCTAGAGGCCTTTGACCACAGTATTCGTCGCCACACTCTTGTTCACGAGAACGTGATTAGGTTCTTCTCTAGCTTTCAGTCTTCTGCTCACCCAATGTCCGTGCTATCTGCAGCGGTTTCGGTTCTCTCCACCTACTACAACGACTCCTCGGATCCCAAGGATCCTGAGCAGGTTGAGCTTTCAACCATTCGCTTGCTGGCCAAGCTCCCTGTTCTAACTGCCTACTCACACAAAGCTCTAAAGGGTGAAACCTTTATCTACCCAGATAACAAGTTGTCTCTAGTTCAGAACTTCCTAAAGATGACCTTCGGTAACCCTGCCGAAGAGTACATCCAGAACCCAGTTCTGACTAAAGCCCTAGACACCCTTCTGCTCCTGCATGCAGATCACGAGCAGAACTGCAGCACCTCCACGGTGCGCCTAGTTGGATCCTCCCAGGCAAACCTGTTTGCATCCATCTCCTCCGGAATCAACGCTCTATCAGGGCCGTTGCACGGAGGCGCAAACGAGGCTGTGCTGGACATGCTCACATTCATCAAGAACTCGGGCGAAAGCGTCCAGCAGTATGTCGAACGAGTCAAGAACAAAGAAGATGGCGTTCGCCTTATGGGCTTTGGCCACAGGGTTTACAAATCATTTGACCCAAGAGCCAAGATTGTCAAAGCCCAGGCGGACAAGGTCCTCAAAGAACTTGGCGTTCAAGACCCACTCCTTGACATCGCCAAGGAGCTGGAGGCAGCAGCCTTGGCAGATGATTACTTTGTGGAGCGCAAGCTTTATCCAAACGTCGACTTCTACACCGGCGTTATCTACAAAGCCATGGGCTTTGAACCAAGAATGTTCACTCCGCTATTTGCAATGGGTCGACTTCCAGGTTGGATTGCCCACTGGCGTGAGCAGAACCTTGACCCTACGCTGCGAATCGGTAGACCTCAGCAGGTTTACGTCGGCCCAACAGAGCGCCCAGTTTCTTAGCTCAAGCCTCAATAAAAAACACTGAGGTGTCGCCGTAGTTTTTGCGCGACTCGAGTGTTAGCCCTTCTGGGAGCTTTAGCTCAGCTGAACGAGAGTCACGCTCCACAACAACCATTGCTTCAGGGCTCAGAGATTTTGCAAGCTCGGTTAGCAGTAGCTCCAGAGCTTCGTTTGCGAAATCGTATGGCGGGTCAAGAAACACAAGATCAAAACCGAGGTTGTTTCTCGAGGCGAAGGTCTTCGCATCGAGTTTCTCAAGCTTTAGTTCGCAAGCCTGGCCCTGTTTTTGAAGCGAGGCCTGAATGGCATTTATGTTCTCAACACAAACT
>CAYTOH010000166.1:0-2165 GCA_964439375.1 uncultured Aquiluna sp. | reverse complement strand
GTGTTGGTGTTGGTGTTGGTGTTGGTGTTGGTGTTGGTGTTGGTGTTGGTGTTGGATCTACAGCAGGAAGAACGTTATAGAAGAGGGTTCGATTTTCTTTTGGTCCACTCGCTGGATTGGCAATGAGAGTGACGGTTCCCGTGGTGGTCGGCGTGATGGTGAAAGTGCTGGTTGGCTGACCATCATTGAATCGAATCGAAAGTCGCTCTGAGAGTCCCCCACCAGATAGGTCAACATGGAAGGTCCCCTTGAACGCGTTCTCGACTGTGATTGTGAATGGAGCTGAAGAGGTATTGACTCGACCCGATTGAGGACCGGTGAAGTTAGCCGCAACAGCTGCCCCCGGCACGACATTGACGGTGCTGAGAGTGGCGACGATAAGTACAAGCGAAGAAATCCATCTTAGGAATCTCATGAATCAATGCCTTTCCTTGGGCCTTTTCCGTGGACCAGATCAGGGCGCGACTTTGCTTCGCAATGGTTCGCTCCAAGTCACGACGGAGTGACGACGAACGCACAAAATGGTCAAAAAATTGGTAGCAAAATTTGTCCAGACAATGACTTATGTAACAAAGATGGCGAGACAAGTCATGGCTAACCTCAAGCCACAAGAGAAATTGGAGGTATCAAATGCTTTACCGTGAGCTAGCGGACATAGCTAGTCATTTGGGTGACGAAAACCTGGACATTGAGGGGATTCTGCAGACATTCTGCATGAGGAAGTTCGACAACGCACGGTTTCTTGCCTCGTTTTTCTTTCAGATTCAGCAAGATGGATCGCTCCATCTTGAAGCATACTTCGGTGCTAATCCCATCGAACTTGGTCTCGCGGGCAATCCCATCTCGATCTTCGACGACCATCCTGCAGCGGAGAGCATCCGAAGTGACTCCACCATTTGTTTGGAATCCTTTGTCTCACTCAAATCTCGTGTTGCATCAGCTGTCCTCGCCTGGCCAGTTGAGAGTGAGGCGAGAACGATCGGTTCCCTAGTCACTCTTGTCGACTCCAAATGTGAAGATAAGGCAGAGGTCAAAGAATTCGTGGAGGCCCTTGCCTTGATCCTCAACTCTGCAATAGGAAGAAGAGTCAGTGGAGTCGTTTCGACCATGGACTCAAATGGGAAAGGGATCAACACTCTTGAGTCTGCGCTCCACGCCCGAAGTAAGAAGCCCGAGGGTGAGCTTACGGAGCGGCAGTTGGTGATCCTTCGGCTAATCTCAGAGGGTCGCACCAATGGGGACATTGCTGAACTGCTGGGATACTCCGAATCATTGATCCGCCAAGAGACCATCAAGATCTATTCCCTTCTAAGTTGCAATGGAAGACAAGAAGCAGCAAAGATCTATCGCCAGAGCATGCAAGAAGAGATGAGCGGATCCGATGATGAGAAAGTCAGAGTTGATATCCTGACTGAGCATTGACCAGTCATCCTCAATTCTCGGGATGAACCTCAAATACTCTTCCCGACATGGCAACAGATACCGCACTAGTAATTGAGAGTAACCCCATAGACCGCAGATTCATGCAGAATGCATTGGAATCCTGGGGTCTCACTGTCCACGCAGAAAGCGACATCTCGAAAGCTCGAGAGCACTTGTCGCTCAACGAGTTCAAACTCGTCCTCTTCCACCTCGTAGGTGATGTGATGAAGACCCTCGACATCCTCGGATGGCTTCGACTCCACACCAATGGCGCCCTCATTCCTTTGATCGAAGATGAGAGTGAGTTCACCGAAGAGATGTGTGTTCGAGCCGGAGCTGATGAGATCATCACCAAACCAATCGTGCAAAAACTCTTCCTCCAGCGAGTGAACTATCAACTCGACAAGCAAGGATCGGCAAGGCTTGGGAGTGACGAGATCTATGAATTCGGCAATCTCAAGCTCGAGATACCGCTCTGCGAGTTCAGAGTCGGGGATCGAGTCATTCCGTTGACGAAAACCGAGTTTCTCTTGACGCAGGCCTTCATGGCTGAGCCAGAGCGAGTGATTTCACGCCCAGAGTTGTTGAATGTGATCCGTGTGAAGGATGGCATCGGCTCGAGCCATCTCATCGACACGCATCTCTCAAGGCTGCGCATCAAGATCAAAGAGAACGGTGGTGGCGATTACATCTACTCGATCCGAGGCCTTGGGGTCCGATTCGTAGCCCCGGAACACCTCGCA
>CAYTOH010000165.1:0-2167 GCA_964439375.1 uncultured Aquiluna sp. | reverse complement strand
TTGCCGAACTGGAGATCACGCGGGCTAACAAGAGTGGTGAATGAGCCGTGGGTGCACATATCTGCCGGCATGGGGCACAATCCCTGGACCCCTTTTCGATTCCTGTGTCCTAGAGAAGCAACCCTGCTCACTCTTGTTTCTCAGCCGTAGGCCGCCATATCGGCATCGACCATCAACTTGGCCAACTCTTGCCAATGGGTCTTCGGTTTCCACTTCAACTCGCGCTCAGCTTTTGATGCGTCACCAATCAATGCCTCTACTTCAGTAGGTCGCTGGTACTTCGCATCGACTTCGACGAATTCCTTCCAATCCAATCCCGCGTGGGAAAAGGAGACCTCAACGAAATCTCTCACTGTCGCTCCAACTCCAGTTGCGACAACGTAATCTGATGGTTCTTCTTTTTGGAGCATCAGCCACATGCTTTCGACATACTCTTTCGCATAACCCCAGTCTCTAACCGCATCGAGATTGCCAAGATATAGCTTTGACTGCTTCCCATTCTTGATGGCCGCAACTGCTCTTGTGATCTTGCGCGTTACAAAAGTCTCTCCTCGTCTTGGTGACTCATGATTGAAGAGAATCCCATTGGTGGCATGTATCCCAAAGGCCTCTCGATAATTCACGGTAGCCCAATAGCTCATCAATTTTGCAGCAGCGTAAGGACTTCGAGGCCGGAACATCGATTCTTCGTTTTGAGGAGGTGGGGTTGATCCGAAGAGCTCACTGGTACTCGCTTGATAGAACTTGGTGGCTTTTGAGGATGCTCTGATCGCTTCGAGGATTCCAACTGTTCCAACTCCATCGACTTGAGCCGTGTACTGGGGCATGGTGAAAGACACCATCACATGCGATTGTGCTGCTAGGTTATAGATTTCATCCGGTTGAATCTCTCGAATGAGGTTTGTTATACCCACCCCGTCCATCAAATCACCGTAGTGAAGCCGCAAACGAGGATTAGGTTGATGTGGATCTACGTAAATGTGGTCTATACGCCCCGTGTTGAAGCTACTTGATCTTCGGATTAGTCCATGAACCTCATACCCTTTAGAAAGGAGAAGCTCTGCGAGATATGAACCGTCTTGACCTGTGATTCCTGTGATGAGAGCAACTTTCACCGGGCTTCACCTTTCAGTTGGTTATTGCGATACCACGCAAGTGTTTGGATTATTCCATCCTTTAACTTGATCTGAGGTGACCAACCCAATTCCATCATCCGTGAGACGTCAAGGACTTTTCTTGGGGTTCCATCGGGTTTAGTCTCATCCCAAACTATCTCACCTTGGAATCCAGTGACCAAGGCGACCGTCTCCGCTAGTTCCCTGATCGTGACGTCAGTCCCAACACCAACATTGAGGATCTGATCATCGTCGTAAATCTCCATGGCAAGAAGAACGGCTCTTGCCAGATCATCGACATGAAGAAATTCGCGTCGTGGACTTCCAGTCCCCCACAAGACGACCTCTGAAGAACCACTCTCTACCGCCTCGGAGAACTTGCGAATCAAAGCTGGCAAGACGTGACTTGTGGCGAGATCAAAGTTGTCGCCCGGTCCGTAGAGATTAGTCGGCATCAGGGAAATCCAACGCCGCCCATACTGACGTCGGTAAGAGCGGATCAGTTCGATTCCAGCGATCTTTGCTATCGCGTAAGCAGAATTCGTCGATTCGAGTGGACCGGTTAGGAGGGATTCTTCTTTGATGGGTTGTTGCGCATCACGAGGATAGATACAGCTTGACCCTAGAAAAACAAATTTCCCTACATTTGCGGCATGGGCAGCATCCATGAGGTTTGTTTGAATCTGGATGTTTCTCGACAAGAATTCGACCGGCATGGAGTCATTTGCGCCGATTCCTCCCACCTTTGCGGCGGCATCAATGACGGCATCTGGACTCTTGGAAGAGACGAAGTCAAAAGTAGCTTGACGGTCAGTCAAATCGACGACGCTTGAATTGACCTTCACTACCTCATGGGCAGTCTCCTCGAGTGCCCTCGTGATGGCAGAGCCAACTAACCCCGATGATCCTGCGACCAAGATACGCATGAAATGAGGATAACAGTGCGAAGACCCTTGAGAATCAGAATTCTTTGGCGACGAGTTCTGCAATCTGTGCGGTATTGAGTGCAGCCCCTTTCCGGAGGTTGTCGCCGCAAACAAAGAGATCCAGAG
>CAYTOH010000164.1:0-2176 GCA_964439375.1 uncultured Aquiluna sp. | reverse complement strand
CGCTCTACATCATTACCTTTGGCCTGATTTCTTTCGTAATCAATGGCTTCCTGCTACTGATGGTGGCATGGCTGAGCAACCTACTCGGTGCTGATGTCTTTGCCATCGATGGCTTTACATCTGAAGGTCTTGAGATTGCATCGCTGGGTTGGGCAATCCTGGCAGCTCTGGTTATGAGCATCGCTAGCTTCTTCACCAGAACCGTGCTGAAGGTTCTCAAGATTCGCTAACCGCGCTTTAGCTCAAAGCTGTATTTCAGGCCCCGGGTATCCTCCTGCCACAACATTGACTGGACACGTCTCAATCCAGGGTCATCATTTTCATCTAACTCTGTCGCCGTCTCCTCATAGCCAGCCATCCGATGGGCATCGACCATCGTTTTGAAAGCAGCATCCCCTGAGACTGTCACCCAGTTCTCCCGCATCGGATTTACCCCTCCACCCAAGGTCGAAACGGGGTCCCCCTGGTGAGAGATAGCGATAGTTGGGACGTCGAGATCTAGGTGAGAGATAGGCCCGCCAAAGGAGATCAGGCCAGAAACCTCATAGGGCTGGCTTGATTGAGCAAGGTTTCCAGCAATCAAAGCCCCCTGTGAGTGCCCGACAAAAAGCACTCGATCACCTTCGCCAGCCTGCAGCTGAGCCAAGGCGTCTTGAACGGCTTGCTGGCTCGGCATTGGCGAACCACCTAACCCAGCAAGGCCTGAACGGATGTTCAATGGATTTTCTCCACCCAAACTGAAGGACTGTGTTCCTGGAACATAGACCACAAACTGCCTGCCGTAGCCATGGTTATAAACCTCTATCGAAATGGTGGAACTGGTGGAGTAGAGGCCATGAAGGCGCTGGGCGTGTTCGGCAAAACTTGATGATGTTCGAATTGGCTCTATTTTGATCAGCTGTGCTGAACCTGGAGCATCCTTGGGAAGACCCAGACTTAGAGCTGTCGCGTTTACGTTTCCGGCCAGCGGCGCCGGCCCCGAGTGACCGCTGGCTGAAGCCAGGAGGTTACCGGCTGATGCAACTAGTGCAGTTTTACCAAGCGAAGGCTGACCGGTGAGGCCGAGAACCGCCAGGGCCACAGCGGAGTGCCGGATCTTTTCAGCAACCGCCTGCGAGATTGGGTTTGGGCTTGCCAACAGGTGTGAGCTCAAGTGAACCGGGTCGAGCGCTTGGCGCATGGCCAAAATCACCCTGGCCTCTGTCGAGAAGTAGCTCTCTGCGGCAAATCTGGTTTTATGCGAAAGCAGCCTGATTCTTTCGATCAGCCCCGGGAGAGCAAACAGAAGCTGTAGTTGAGGGATTGGGTTGGGAAAGATCTCGAATACAAGATTCTGGGGGATGAATATTGCCTCTTGGAGCTTGTCTGCAGCTAGCTCAAGCTGGGTTGCGGCACGTTGCATGTCTTCATAGGAAGCAACGATCTGAGGATTTCCGCCATAGACCTCTAAACCCACAACGTATCCCGCACTGCATTTAGCTCGTGAATAAGCTCCCAAACCGCCTGTTCCTGAGCTGAAGCTGCCGGCCCATGCCAGCGGCTTGGGGTGGGCATTGCGCAAACCAGATGGAATCTCGCGCTGTCTAACTCTTGCATCTGGTTATGTTGACCAATCACCGGCGAACATTTGGCCTAATTGCGCATTTTTGTGGAGAGGTTAGGCAAAAACTGGCTTGTGGATGGGAAACTAGGCGCGTGAGCAAACTATCTGCGCAACCACTGAGTCCCCTGGACGGCCGCTACCGAACCCAGGTCCAAGAACTCGGCGAGTACTTGAGTGAGGCGGGTCTAAATCGTGCCCGCATCCAAGTTGAAATTGAATGGCTGATTTGGCTTGCCAATAGGGATCTTCTAAAGACTGGCAGCCCTATCGACAGCGCAGAGGCGAAGCGCCTCAGGGCTCTGGGCGCTGAGGATTTTGGCGATGAGACCGTCGCAGCGCTTGCAAAAACTGAAGCGGTAACAAGACATGACGTAAAGGCCGTCGAGTATTTCATTCGTGATTCGCTCAGTGGTCTGGGCCGAGGCGATTTGCACGAGCTGGTTCACTTTGCGTGCACCTCAGAGGACATAAACAACCTCGCCTATGCGCTGACCGTTTCCCAGTCAGTTGAAAAGGTCTGGTTGCCAAAAGCCAGGGGCTTGATCAGCAAGATCACAGTCATTTCAAGCCAAT
>CAYTOH010000163.1:0-2239 GCA_964439375.1 uncultured Aquiluna sp. | reverse complement strand
GCCTACTGGGGTATTCACACCCTGAGGGCCATTGAAAACTTTCCCATCTCAGGAGTGCCAATAGGGCACTACCGCTCCTTGGTTAGAGCCTTGGGCTTTATCAAAGAGGCTTCAACCAGAACAAACCTTGAACTCGGGGTTCTGACCCGCGAGGTTGCAGACCCAATCATTGCTGCTTCGATCGAGGTGCGCGACGGGCTCCTAGATTCCGAGTTCGCTGTGGATGCGATTCAAGGTGGCGCTGGAACCAGCACCAACATGAATGCCAACGAGGTGATTGCGAACCGAGCACTTGAGCTAGCGGGCTTCGCAAAAGGCGAATACGACAAGATTCACCCGCTCAACCACGTGAATGCCTCGCAGTCGACCAATGATGTCTACCCAACCGCTGTGAAGGTTGCGCTGATCATTGAGATCTTGGCCCTTCTAGAAGAGATGGCAAAGCTCAGGATTGCAGTCGAGCACAAGGCTGCGGAGTTCAAGCACGTGATCAAAATGGCAAGAACTCAGCTACAGGATGCAGTTCCAATGACCCTAGGCCAGGAATTCGCTGCCTGGCACCGAACCCTGGGGGAGGATGAAGGAAGGCTTCGAGAGATGATTCCGCTCCTTAGCGAAATCAATCTCGGTGGCACTGCCATCGGAACGCAGTTGAATACACCCAAAGGCTACTCAGAGCGCGTTACCCAGATTCTTTCCGAGCTATGCGAGCACAAGTTCGTGTTGGCAGAAGACCTGATTGAGGCAACCAGCGACACGGGTGTCTTTGTTTCAACGTCTTCAACCCTCAAGCGCCTAGCCACCAAGTTGGGCAAGATTGCGAATGACCTGAGGCTTCTATCATCTGGGCCCAGGGCAGGCTTTGGAGAAATCAACTTGCCGGCAAGACAGGCAGGGTCTTCGATTATGCCTGGCAAGGTGAACCCGGTCATCCCGGAGGTCGTGAACCAGGTTGCATTCACTGTCATTGGCAATGATGTTGCTGTCACCATGGCGGCTGAAGCTGGCCAGCTTCAGCTCAATGCATTTGAGCCAATCATTGCAAGGTCGCTGATGATGAGCATCATTTACCTTCGGCGCAGCTGCCGCGTTTTGAGAGAGTTCTGTATCGAGGGAATCACCGCTAACGAAGACTTCCTTCGCGCAACGGTGGAGAACTCGATTGGACTTGTGACAGCCCTGGCCCCAAAGCTTGGTTACGAAGCGGCTTCGGCAATCGCAAAGCACGCTCAGAAAAACAACAAAACCGTTCGAGAGTCAGCACTTGAGCTAGGGCTGATGACAAGTGAAGAGTTTGATCAGGCCCTAGGAGACGTTGACCGGCTTACAGGGCAGGGTTAGCCAAAGCTCGCGACCAAAAGGGTAATTAGCGGGGCAAAGATCAGTGCGGGCAATAAATCTGCGACACTCACCATTCTGAGCTGCAGCAACCGCAGTCCGGTGCCAAGAAGCAAGATGCCTCCGGTTGCGGTTATCGATGCCACAACAGCAGAGCTCATCAGAGAACCTGCATAGAGGGCAAGCACGGTGAGAAGACCTTGCCACAGTCCGACCGGGATGGCGGAAAAGGCCACACCCCAACCCAAGGTTGCAGCGAAGGCCACAGATGTAAATCCGTCCAAGGTTGATTTCAGCGCGAGAATGTCAAACCCTTGGCCCAGTCCATCCTGGAGAGAGCCAAGCACTGCCATGGGGCCGATGGTGAAAAGCAGAGAGGCATTGACAAAGCCCTCGATGAACTTTTTCTTGTCACCTTTGCCTGCGGTTTTCTTTTGTAGCCAGGTGCCGAACTGCTCGAGGCGCTCTTCTAGCTTGAGTAGCGATCCGGTAACTCCGCCAAGAAGCAGTGCACCGAGGACAACCAGGAGCGTGCCAGCACTTCCCACTGCCTGAGTGAAACTGTCGTCTTGCAAAGCCGAGAGGTTCAGAGCACCAATCACTGAAACCACCAGGCCCATTGCATCTGTGAGAGTGCGGGCCATCTTCTCGGGAAGCCGGTTGCCCAGCAACACGCCAATGGCTGCGCCGAGCACAATTGCTGCGATGTTTAGAAGAGTGCCCAATTATGAACCCAGGTGGGAGAACACTTCGAAAGTTATGAAGGCGGGCCAGATTAGAGCCTTCAAAAACCCAACCACGCCGGCCCTAAAGTTTCTGGCTGTTGAGATGAAGTAGATTGCGGAACCCAGGAAGCCGTAAAAGTAGAAGGCGCTTCCGCCGGCCGAATCTTTAGACATGA
>CAYTOH010000162.1:0-2248 GCA_964439375.1 uncultured Aquiluna sp. | reverse complement strand
TGAGCTTGCGGCCAACCTTAAAACCGAGGGCAAGACCCTAATCGACCAACTTGCCACTTTGGCGGCTCGCTATGGCCACCTCAAAACCGGGCAGGTGTCGATTCGAGTCTCAGATCTGAGTGTGATTGGCAAAATCATGACTGGAGTCAGAATTCAACCTTTACAAACTTTGCTCGGGGAGACTGCCGACTTTGAGGATCTTGCGCTTGGAAGAAACCTGAAACCAACAGATGGTGTGATCATAGAGAGCGCTTCCGCTCGCATGATCATTCGGCCATCCGGCACAGAGCCGAAACTCAAGTGCTACCTCCAGGTTCGAGGGCCCTCAGAGGAGCTCGCGCTATCAGGGCTTGGGGAGCTCAAGGCTTTCGCTAACGACTATCTGACGAGCCTGTCCTAAAGTTTTTGACACTGTTGGGAACCGCGAGCCCCGCGGCCTCCTCATCGGCTGGAATTGGTATGCCAACGCTGGTAATGATCGGCAAGATACCTGCCCAGGTTCCCTTGTTCAAATCCTCCGGATCATCATCCACCTCGTTGGTGGAGATCTTGACCGAAGTCTCTTCCAAATCAACCCAGATGATGTGAGTGGCAGCTAACTCTTTTTTAGTGCTGGGCCTGACTTCGTCAACCCTGCCTGGAATCATGGAGTTACTAATCGCGTTCAGCGCCTGGTCTTTCTCAGCTTCAGGGACCATATGAGCCTGACCAAAAATCACTACTGAACGGTAGTGCATGCCTGAGTTGAAGGTACTGCGTGCAACCTTCAATGCAGTGAGCTCGGTGATGGAAACGCACACCTGGGGAGACTGAATCAAAGCTCGCATCAACCGTGATCCCGAGGAGCCGTGGAGGTAGAGCCGGTTGCCAACCCGGCCATAAGCCATTGGAATCACAAGCGGAGCGTTTTCAAAGATGATTCCAACGTGGGCAACCAGGTTGTCATCGAGGATGCTGTGTAGGTCGGCGGTTGAATTGGACGCCTTGTGACTGATGCGCTTCAGCTCAGTTCTCGGGGTAGATCCGGGTTTTCCCATAACTGGAGCCTACTAACTAAGGGCTGCCTCTAGTTTTTGAGAAATCTCCCCCAAGTCAAAAATGTTTTGAATTGGAATAACCTCTGACCGAACGCTCGCAAGCTTTTCCGATAGCTCTGGGGTGACTAAAACAATCTGAGCTGGCGAATCCTCACTCAAGGCATCACTTATTGAAACTGCCTTGACCTCGGCCTCGATGCCCAGCAGTTGCAGGACTCGATCGGCATTGGACTTGAGCAAAACGCTCGTGCCAATCCCAGCTCCGCAAACTGCAAAAATCTTCATATCCCTAACCTAGTAGCCGAGGGCTAGAGCAGGGATCGAATCACGCTTTCAGCGGAAGCATTTAGCAAAAGGTTCATCTTTCCCGGCGTTGAAAGAGAGTCGGCAAATTCCCCCAGCAGCTCGATGTGAGAGTCGGCATCCACCGAGCAAAATGCGAAAACAAGCCTCACGGGGTCATTCTCAGAACCAGCGATGGCTCCTGGGGTTAGGTGGAGTAGTGAAAAACCGACTTCAATAACCGACTCAGACGGTTTTGCGTGGACAAGGGCAACACCCGGCGCAATCACAAAGTATGGGCCGAGTTCGGCGAGCTTTGCCAAAACCTCTGTCACATAACTCTGCTTCGCTTTGCCATCTTGAACCAAAAGCTCAGTAGCAATCCTGCAAGCTTGAGTGAACTCGAGCTCCTCGTCGAGAAGAACTATTGAGCTTGGGCCGAAGGCCTTACTCAGCACCAGCTGCCTTGGCGAAGCCGATCTCAATCATGTCCATCAACTCTTCGCGCTCAGGCAATCCCTGGAAGGCAGCCTGAGCAGCATTGAGCTGGAACTGCTCCAGATCGCCCAGTTCATAACCGAAGGTGTCGACCAAAATCTCCAGCTCTTTGGTGAGGTTGGTGTTACTCATCAGGCGGTTGTCGGTGTTGACGGTGACCTGGAACCCAAGGTCGTAAAGGATGTCGATCGGGTGATCTGCCATGGTGTCGCCCAGGGCTGCAAATGCACCGGTCTGAAGGTTCGATGACGGAGAGGTTTCTAGCGCGATAGCTCTGTCGTGCACCCACTGAGCAACTGGACCCAAGACAACTAGATCAGTGTCGCCTTCGGTTCTGGAGAACATGATGTCCTCAACTAACCTCACGCCGTGACCAAGACGGAGGGCGCGACCAGAAACAATCGCGTCCTTGATGGACTCCACGCCATCGG
>CAYTOH010000161.1:0-2308 GCA_964439375.1 uncultured Aquiluna sp. | reverse complement strand
GCTACCGCCGTGAAAGGGCGGCGTCCTAGGCCACTAAACGATGGGGCCGCGAAGTTGGCGACTTCATAAGCACCGACGCACAACAATAGTTGCTTGCGGGCATGTTGCGCAACACTTAGGCAACTCTCAGGCAATACTTGAATGTTTGGTTAAGCTTTTGACCTAGGGAGGTGCTCGTGAGAAAGCTTGCTCTATCTGCAATTGCTGCTGTTGCGGGCATTGGTTTACTGGTGACCGGCATCACCCTTTCCCCCGCGCACGCTGTTCCCAACTACCCAAGCGCAGCAGAAGTTGCAGCCGCGAAACGAAACGCAGCTGCGAAGGCCGAGATGGTCAAGCGCATTGAGGGCATTCTTGATCAGCTAGAAACCGAGGCTAGAGCGTTAGAGCGCGTAGCTCTGCAAAAAAACGAAGCTCACAACCAGGCCAAGGCGGCGGCAGATGAAATGGCCGCCAAAGTCAAAGGCTTAGAGGCAAAAGCAGTCCAAGCTAGCGAAGAAGCAGCGACGGCCGAGCAACAGCTCGGTCAGGTAATCGCCAGACTTTATCGCCAGGGCACCAGCGGAAACACCAGTCTCGAGATTTTTTTCAACCCTGACAATTCCGATCAGCTGCTCTATCAACTCGGGGCTCAAGAACTAATTGCTCAGAGAACTGATGCAATCTATCGAGCAGCACTAGAGAAGCAGGCTCAAGCAAAGTCTCTGGCTGTTGAGCTGGAAAGCTCCCAAAAGGAATTGGCCTCGAGGCAGGCAGCTGCGAAGCGTTTGCTCGATGAAGCCCAAGCCGCAGCCAACGCCGTGATTGCAAAAGTCAACGAATCGGAGCGCGAGCGTGCCACTGCCATGTCTCAGCTGGCGAGTTTGCGCGACACTGCATCTGACCTAGAGCGCCAGAGGCGTGAAGGCCTTGAGGCTGAACGTAGGCAAAATGCGATCAAGACCGCACCTTCAGCACCAGAGCTATACACGGTTGGGGACCCAGACACTGCCAAGGTCGAGGTCGCTATTGCTTTCGCGACCGAACAGCTTGGCGAACGATATGTTTTGGGCGGAGCGGGGCCAAATGTTTGGGACTGCTCGGGTATCACAATGAAGAGTTATGCAGCCGCAGGTGTATACATCGGCTGGCACTCCGCAACCGCTCAGTTCAATGTCATGGCGTCGCAGCGCAAGCTAGTGCCATTTCAGGAAGCTAAGCGTGGCGACCTAATCTGGTGGTCAACCTCTAGTTCGTTCTTGGGGGATAAGTATCACGTAGCGATCTACCTTGGTAACGGCATGATGCTTGAAGCTCCAAACCCAGCAAGAACCGTTCGAATTGTTCCGGTTCGCTACGGAGAACTCTTCCCTTATGCGGGTAGGCCAACAGCCAACTAGTGCTTGTAGTTTGCGTAAGCAGCGGCAATAACTACTTCAGCGGCTGCTTTGTCTTTCCAGCCTTGAATCTTTACCCACTTGCCAGGCTCTAGGTCCTTGTAGCGCTCAAAGAAGTGCTGGATCTCGTTCTTGGTCTGCTCTGGGACATCGCCTAGATCCTGTATGTGGCTCCAGCGGGGGTCCTTGTGAGGGACGCAGAGGACTTTCTCATCAACTCCACCATCATCCTCCATGACAAGCATGCCAACTGGGCGAACCTTGACGCCAACTCCTGGGAACAGTGGGTACTCAAGCAAAACAAGGGCATCCAGCGGGTCTCCGTCGCCACCCAAGGTGTTCTCGAAGAAGCCGTAGTCGGTTGGATATACAAAGGGAGTGAAGAGAACTCGGTCCAAAAAGACTCTTCCAGTCTCGTGGTCGACCTCATACTTGTTGCGGCTTCCCTTTGGAATCTCAATAACTACGTCGTAAGACAAGGCATCTCCTAAATAGGCTTTTGCAAAAGATTATCGAATCGAGAGCTATGCCGATGCGTCCTCGCTTAACTGCTGCAGTTGCAAACTGTCGCAGGGCGGTTCGCGCCGCTCTGGATCTCGCGCAGTTGACCCGGGGTGACTTGGTTTTGGTGGCCGTGTCTGGTGGACCGGATTCCCTGGCCCTTGCTGCCGCAGCTGCTTTTGAAGTTCCTAGGAAAGGCCTCAGAGCGAAAGTTATCGTTATCGACCACGCCCTCCAGCAGGGTTCAGACAAGGTAGCCAACGATGCACTTTTAGCGATCAAGTCCTTAGGCCTTGATGGTGAAGTCAGATCAGTGAAAGTGCGAAAGTCAGGTAAAGGGCTTGAGGCCGAGGCCCGTGATGCCAGGTATTTCGAGCTCGAGAAGGCTCGAGTAGAGCTCGGTGCAAGCCTTGTCATGCTGGGTCACACCC
>CAYTOH010000160.1:0-2400 GCA_964439375.1 uncultured Aquiluna sp. | reverse complement strand
CCTACCGCGTTGAGGCAACTCGTGCGGGTGAGTTCACCAACTTCGACAAGCTAATCGTTGACGTTGAGACCAAGCCTTCGGTTGCTCCTCGCGATGCAGTTGCATCTGCAGGTTCAACTCTTGTTGAGCTATTTGGCCTAGCCAAGGAGCTGAACAGCGAGGCTGAGGGTATTGAGATCGGACCAGCTCCTGTTGAGGTTGCTGCTTCAAACGAGCTCAGCACCCCAATCGAGGACCTAGACCTAACCGTTCGTTCCTACAACTGCCTAAAGCGTGAGGGAATCAACACCGTTTCTGAGCTGATCGCATTGAGCGAAGACCAGCTAATGAACATCCGTAACTTCGGTTCGAAGTCGGTTGACGAAGTCCGCGAGAAGCTAGCCGGTCTAGGCCTGCGCTTCAAGGATGCAGTCCCTGGCTTTGACGGCGCCTACTTCGGCGGCGGATTCGACGACGACCAGATCTAAGCTTTAGAAACTCAAGGAGAAATAGATGCCTACCCCAACTAAGGGACCTCGCCTCGGAGGCGGACCAGCCCACGAGCGTTTGATGCTGAACAACATGGCTACCAGCCTGTTCAAGCACCGCAGAATCGTAACCACCGAGACCAAGGCAAAGCGCCTGCGTCCAGTGGCCGAGCGCCTAGTTACCTTCGCAAAGCGCGGAGACCTAGCTGCTCGTCGCCGCGTAATGCAGTCGATCTTGGACAAGGGTGTCGTTCACGAGCTCTTCACCGAGATTGCACCTCTGGTCGCAGAGCGCCAGGGTGGCTACACCCGCATCACCAAGCTCGGTTACCGCAAGGGCGACAACGCACCTATGGCAGTCATCGAGCTAGTGCTTGAGGCAGTGAACCCAAAGCCAAAGGCCAACAAGGTCAAGCTTGTAAACAACATCGCCACCACCGCAGCTGCAGTAGCAGCCGTTGAGGTTGTCGAGGAGGTTACCGAGACCGATGTAGTAGTCGAAGAGACCGCAGTTGAGTCAGCACCTGCTGAGGCAGCTGTCGAGACCGAGGCTGCTGAGGCAGAGGCTCCGGCAGAGGTAGCTCCAGAAGCTGAGGCCGAGGTTGCTGCAGAGGCAGAGGCTCCAGCTGAGGCTGAAGAGCCAAAGGCTTAGTCAGGGAATCGAATTATGAGTAAGCCCGCTGGTTTGTCCGGCGGGTTTTCTCGTTTCCGGGTGGACTTTGCATACGACGGAACCGACTTTGCCGGCTGGGCCAAACAGCCCAAACTTAGGACTGTGCAGGGCGAACTGCTTGCGGCTATGTCAAAAATCTTTGGTGAGGACAGGCAAGACTTTGGAATGCGGGTAGCCGGTCGAACCGATGCCGGAGTTCATGCACTCGCCCAGGTTTGCCACTTTGATTTGACCCCAGAACAGCTAAAGCGAGCCGGTCGGTCAAGACTTACCGCTAAGCGGTTGCAGAGCCTTCTGACACAAGAAATCGTGATTTACGACGTTCAAGAGGTAAGTCACGACTTTGACGCGAGGTTCTCGGCCATCGGCCGCAGCTATCGATACTTGATTGCCGATGGGCTCTGTCCCAAGTCGCCACTGACCTCGCGCTATGAGCTCTGGGTGGAGGCTGAGCTGGATACCTCGCTGATGCAACAGGCGGCAGATTCACTAGTTGGGTTGAGAGATTTCGGGGCTTTTTGTAAGCCAAGGGAGGGAGCAACAACCATCAGGGAGTTGCGCAAACTCAAGGTCACCAGAAGCGATGACAACATCGAGGTCTATCTTGAGGCGGATGCTTTTTGCCACAACCAAGTCAGGTCGATTGTTGGAGCACTGATTGCGGTCGGGGGAAACAAGCTGTCTTTGGCTGATCTGGAGACCATTCTGAACGGTAAAACCAGGGTCTCAGCATTCAAGGTTGTCGCCCCACACGGCTTGGCTTTGACCTCAATCGAATACCCGAGTGACGACCAGCTCGCAGCCCAAGCAGAAAAAGCAAGAAGATTGCGCTCTGAAGAGGAAATTTCTGTTTGACCTGCGGGGTAATCCTGTCCTAAACTTGCACCTTGGTTCGGCTCTGCCGAAAGGTTTGAACCCGCGTTGTATCTCGCGGAGTCACACAAAAGAAACGTAAGAGGTAATTTAGCGTGCGTACTTATTCGCCAAAGGCTAGCGAGCTGGCCCACGAGTGGTTTGTCATTGACGCCACCGACGTAGTTTTGGGTCGCCTTGCATCCCACGCGGCAACCCTGCTGCGCGGCAAGCACAAGCCAACCTTCGCTGCCCACATGGACAATGGTGACTTCGTGATCATTATCAACGCAGACAAGGTTGCGCTAACCGGATCCAAGCTTGTCCAGAAGAAGGCTTACCGCCACTCTGGCTACCCAGGCGGTCTAACCGCTACCACTTACTCCGAGCTATTGGAGAAGAACCCAG
>CAYTOH010000159.1:0-2404 GCA_964439375.1 uncultured Aquiluna sp. | reverse complement strand
AGATCCCTAAGCCTTGCAAACCCGTCGTAAACCTCGCAATAGGAGGTAGGCAGCGGCGAGATTGCTAGCCTGATCGAATTTGGCTCTCGATAATCGGGGATGACATTCTTCAATTTTCTAAGAGCGAATGCAATCTGCTTCGCATCTGGGTGAGTGAGGATGATGTGGCCACCGCGCTTTGCTGGGTCATGAGGCGTTCCAAGTTCAAAACCAAGAGGCTTAAGCCAGGCTTTGTAGAGGGCAATCATCAAATCTGTGCCCTTGGCAGCTTTCTTGGCAATCTCTGCAATACCCGCCCGACCAATCATCTCGAATGCCACCTCAACCCCTCGAATTCCAATAATCGAAGGTGATGCAATTTGAAATCTTCTGATGGTTTCTGCGGGCTCAAAGAATGGCCCCATTTCAAATTGCTTGTCTTGGGCGAACCATCCCTGAATTGGGGTTCGCAGTTCGAGTTGCAGGTGCTTGGCAACAAATAGCCAAGCTGGGGAACCTGGGCCTGAGTTTCCATATTTGTAGGTGCAGCCAACGGCCAGCTCAACATCGTTAGCCTCAAACTCAAGTTCGATCGAACCGGCCGCATGGGAGCAGTCCCAGACAACTAGAGCACCAAACTTCTTCGCGAGTTTATTGATCTCTTTGATTGGCTGGCGGCACCCGGAGCGATAGTTGATTGCCTGCAGAGTAATAAGTGCTACATCCTCACTCAATAGTTTCTCGAGCTGTGATGGATCCACCAACTCATGTTCACTCTCAAGCTTCACTGCACCCGGTCCGCCTGATCCGTCGGTGTCGAGAGTGATGAGATCTAAGCCGTTGGCCTCCGCGATGCCCGCGAGTATGTAGCGGTCGGTGGGGAAGTTTGCCGAGTCGATGATCACGGTCTTGCGCCCGGGCCTCGCTTTGATCGCCGCAAGGCACAGCTGGTAGAAGTTCACAGATGTTGTGTCACAAACCAAGGTTTGACCGGGCCCCGCACCAAGCGCAGTCTTTGCAAGCAAATCCCCTGCGGGTTGGGCCTGATCTATCCAGTGGCTCCAGCCATCAACGAGCTCAGTACCCCACTCGTTGAGCAGAAAGTGATTGACCTGATCCAGAGTTTTCTTTGGCAACCTGCCCAGTGAGTTGCCGTCGAGGTAACACAGGTCGTTGTCGGTAACAACAAACTCTGCCTTGAATTTCGCCAGCGGATCGGCTTTGTCCAGTGATTCAGCGTAGGTTCGCTGAGTGGCTAGCTCTTCATCGATCAGGCTCATGTTGCCACTCTATCCCTAGACCAGGAGCTGGTGTTTGGCGAGTTCTGCATACAGCGGAGTCGATTTCACAAGTTCGGAATGGGTCCCCACACCCACCACTGAACCATGTTCCAGCACGATGATTTGGTCAGAGTCGACAACGGTAGAGAGTCGGTGAGCAATCACAATTAGTGTTCGGTTTCTGGCAACCGCATCGATCGCTTCTCGCATGCGTTGTTCGTTTGGTCCATCGAGCGCGCTGGTGGATTCATCAAGTAACAGAATTGGCGGAGCTGCCAAGAGGGCTCTTGCAATCGCCAATCTTTGCCGCTCTCCTCCAGATAGCATGATGCCGTTCTCACCAACCTCGGCATCGAGACCTTTGGTGTCGCGCGCGAGCACCTCACTCAAATTCACCATCGACAACACTTCAATCAGCTCTTCATCTGCGGCATTGTCTTTGCCCAGCAGAAGGTTCTCTCGAATTGAGCCCGCGAGAATCGGTGCGTCCTGCTCGACATAGCCGATTTGGCCGCGGAGCTCTTGGCGGGAAAAGTCAGTGACCTTTTGACCGTCAAGCAAAATCTCTCCAGAAGTTGGCTCATAGAAGCGTTCGATTAGAGAGAAGATGGTCGATTTTCCCGCACCGGATGGCCCCACCAATGCGACCCTGGAGCCTCGTGGTATCGATATGTTGACATCGTTGAGAATCTGATTCGGCTCTTCATCTTCTTCAGCTTGGTAACTAAACCCAACCTTTCGAAACTCAAGAGCCGTCTGAGACACCGGCTTGCGCACACCCTGCTCGCCAGACTCCTCTTCGGGCAAGACCATGATCTCGTTGATTCGAGCCATCGCACCCAAGGCTCCCATGACCGAGGTGTAGGCACCGAAAGCCGAAATCAACGGTCCAATCATGAAAAACAGCAGGATCACAAAAGTCACCAGTGAGGCGATGGTGGTTTCTCCCGATGCAACCCTCAGGCCACCGAGTCCAAGAACCACAATGAATGCCGTGTTGAAAGCAATCTGAGCGATTGGAGCAACCGCTGCAGAGAGTCGAGCGATGGCAAGGCCTTGGTCGTAGGCAGCATTCGCTGCCTTTGAAATAACTTCGGTTTCCTTGGCTTCAGCCCTTGCGGCACGGATTGTCCTAATCGCACTCA
>CAYTOH010000158.1:0-2414 GCA_964439375.1 uncultured Aquiluna sp. | reverse complement strand
CAGCTCAGGCAGAAACAATGCGCAAGATGGTTGTCGCGATGAGCAAGGATGTCCGGGTGCTGGTCATAAAGCTTGCAGACCGATTACACAACGCAAGGACCTGGGGATTTGTCCCAGCGGAATCTGCCAAGCGCAAGGCCCAAGAGACCTTGGAAATTTACGCTCCGCTAGCGCACAGGCTTGGTATCAGCACCATAAAGTCAGAGCTCGAGGATATTTCCTTTGCCGTTTTGTACCCAAAGGTTTACGAGGAGATTGTGAACCTCGTTGGGCAGCGGAATCCGAGCCGAAGCGAGTTCACGGATCGAGTAATCGAAGAGATTGATTCGGAACTTCGAGATAGCAAGGTCAAGGCAAAGATAGATGGCCGGCCAAAGCAGTACTACAGCATTTACCAAAAGATGGTCATGCGAGGTCGAGAGTTCGATGACATCTATGACTTAGTGGGGATTCGGGTCATTGTGTCATCCGTGCGGGACTGCTACGCGGCCCTCGGAACGATACACGCAAAGTGGTCGCCCATTCCGGGACGCTTCAAGGATTACATTGCAATGCCTAAGTTCAATCTTTACCAGTCGCTACACACAACCGTTGTGGGCCCTGAGGGTAGAGCCGTTGAGATACAAATCCGAACTCTCGAGATGCACCAGCGAGCTGAATATGGTGTGGCCGCCCACTGGAAATACAAGGCACAGGCCGGGAAGCCTGGCGAAGAGGTCGACCTTGCTTGGCTAAAGCAACTCAGTGATTGGCAAGAAGAAACCGCCGACCCAGGGGAGTTCCTCGATAACTTGCGCTTTGAGATTGGCGCGAAGGAACTCTACGTATTTACCCCGAAGGGAAAGGTCGTCGGCCTTGCTGCGGGTTCTACTCCTGTGGATTTTGCCTACGCCGTCCACACCGAGGTTGGGCACAAAATGATTGGGGCGAAGGTCAATGGTCGCCTGATCCCTCTTGAGAGCAAGCTGCAGGCCGGCGATGTCGTTGAGGTTCTCACGTCCAAGTCCGAATCCGCTGGCCCATCTAAGGACTGGCTGAATTTTGTTGCTTCCCCAAGAGCGCGAGCAAAGATAAAGCACTATTTCACTCTTGAACGCAGGGAACTTGCTACCGAAGATGGCAAAGAGGCCCTGATTAAGGCTCTACGCAAGCAAGGCCTCCCAGTTCAGCAGATTATTTCCTCAGAGACAGTTCTCAAAGTCGCCGAGGAGTTGAAGCTCGCTGATGCCACGGCCCTCTACACGGCTATTGGAGTGGGTCAATTCTCGACCCAGTCAGTGATTGAGAAGATTCGCGTTCAGCTTGGGCTAACACAGGACCCAGACACGGAAGAGATTCCGGTTCAGCTGCCAAAGTCCCTGAGGGGACCTCGAAGCGCTACACAGGGAGTTTTAGTAAAAGGGTCTCCGGATGTCCTAACGAAAATGGCACGTTGCTGCACCCCGGTCCCGGGCGATGAAATAACGGGCTTTATTACCCGCGGAGAGGGTGTATCGATACACCGCACCGATTGCACGAACGTCGCGAGCCTGAATCAAGCGCGAGTGGTTGAGGTCTCTTGGGCCGAAAGTGCTCGAGGAGTGTTTATGGTGCAGATTCAGGTTGAGGCCCTAGACCGGTCAGGCCTGCTGTCGGACATTACCCGGGTGCTTACCGAGAACCACGTGAACATCCTGAGTGCGACGGTATCTACCGGCCGTGACCGTGTGGCACTGAGTAGATACGTCTTTGAAATGGCTGACCCGTCGCACCTAGATCACCTTCTGAATCAGATAAGGCGAATTGAAGCCGTCTATGACGTCTACAGAGTCAAGAGTAACTAGCTACTAGTCAACAGCCTTTTGCGCAGCTTCCAACCAAGCCCGGCGAGCATCAATTTGGGCCTGAAGATCTTTTTTCTTGGCAGCGGGTGCAGCGGCGAGCTCCTTCTCGAGATCTGCAATCGCAGCCTCAAGCTGACTAACCAAGGAGTTTGAGCGGGCCTTGGCCGCGGGGTCAGATCTGCGCCAGGCATCGGCTTCCGCATCCGCTACCTTGCGCTCAATCTTGCGAAGCCGATCTTCAACTGTTCTGACCTGGTCGCGCGGGACATGACCAATCTTCACCCAGCGAGCCTGTATGTCAGAGAGCTGGTTCTTTGCTTTTGCAAGATCGGTGATGTCAATCTTTTCTGCCTCAGCCAAGATAGCGAGCTTCGCATCGAGGTTCTCCTTTTGGCTGGCGGCAACCTCGGAGTCCTTCGACTTCTTCGCAGCGAAAATGGCATCACCAGCGGCTCTAAATCGCGCCCAGAGTGCGTCCTCAACTTTTCCGGCCTTAGGAGCAGCTTTCCAGTCATCCTGGAGCTTCTTGTAATCGGCTGCCGCGTCGCCACCCTTTGCAACCAGCGCCTCAGCTTGCTCAGCCAACTTGCT
>CAYTOH010000157.1:0-2433 GCA_964439375.1 uncultured Aquiluna sp. | reverse complement strand
TGCTCCCTTGCCGGTGAATTCAGCCTTGAGTTTGCCGCCGGAGATTGTGTATAGAGTGCCAGAGAGCAGGTCGGTGTATTCGCCATCTGGAACCGCTACCGCAATCTCAACCTTCGCCGGAGCCGCTGCCGCATTGAGCAGGAAGTAGCCCTTGTCTCCGCGGTTGAAACCGTAAATCGAAACATCCTGATAGATGTTCTCCATGGCTGTACCGCTGACGGCATGGCGGAACTTAATCATCTGTGCGGTTGATTCAAAGCGGTGCTGGCAGATCCACTCATTGGCTGCGTAGCTTTGCTTTGGAATAGTCCAGCCTCGATCTGTTGTCTCACACTTTGCGTTTTGAACCATGCCTTCCTTTTGCGCAGGACCGGCGTCATAATCCTCAAAGGCATAGGAGGAGTAGAGCATTGGCTGGCCGTAGTCTTCAGCGAGCATCAAGACGGTGGCCAGTTCAAAGTCCAAGATGTTGCGGTAATTCAAAGTGTCGTTATTGCGCTCGGTGTCGTGGTTTGAGACGAATGAGACGGCATGCTGAGTTGGGGCGTGAGCGATGTATCGAATCTCCGGTCCTTCTGGAGCAATCTGCTCAATGCCAAAGTATCCCTTGAGGGCCTTGGCGTATGAGAACTCCCAGACATCACCTGAACCCAGGTATTCCTCGGGCTGAATCGGCTCATTGCCTCGGATCACCTCGTGAATAATGCGAGTGCCCTCTGGAAGCTGCGCGACCAGCTGCTCAAGCTCGGTTGCATCCATGTGTTTTGCTGCGTCAAACCTAAAGCCCTTGACTCCAAGGCTCAGCAGATCATTTAGGTATGCAAGCAAGGTTGCCTGCACCTTAGGGCTGCCTTGGTCGAGGTCTGGAAGACCCAGTAGCTCGCAGTCCTGAACCTCTTCGCGGTCTGAGTAGTTACTGATCTGACGGTTTTCGGTTATGTCGCAGGCGTGGAAGTCCTCCTCGGAGTAAAGACCCGGGTAGTCATACTTTGAAAACTCGGTGCCTGCAAACCCAACTCCTGCGGAGTTCGCCATGTGGTTGATGATTGCGTCTACGACGATATCGACACCATGCTCAGCACAGGTCGAGACCATGTTCTGGAACTGCTCCCTGGTGCCGAATCTGCTCTCGAGTTTGTAGCTAACCGGCTGGTAGATGGTCCACCACTGATCCCCAAAGATGTGCTCCTGCGGTGGTGGGGTTAGCACCCAACTAACTCCCTGCTCTCCTAGGAATTCACACTCCGCCGCAATGGAATCCCAGTTCCACATAAACATCTGCAGTCCAACTTGATCGTTGTAGGGAAGTTCAGCCTTCTCGGCTTCTGCCGAGCAGGAGGTAAGTGTCAGTAAAGCGGCGGCCGCAAGGGCGATTGATCGCAGTCCAAAGTGCATGAGGGTAATGCTAACCGATAGGCTAGGCGAAGCTGTTTTCTGCGCTTTTAGGCGCCCATATCTCAGGAGAAACATGAGCAAAATCAAGGTGGTTGGCAAGGTCGTCGAGCTCGACGGCGACGAGATGACCCGCATCATTTGGCAGGACATCAAGGACAAGCTAATCCTTCCATTCTTGGACGTAGACCTTGAGTACTACGACCTTTCAGTTGAGCACCGCGATGCAACCGATGACCAGGTGACCATTGACGCTGCAAACGCCATCCGCAAGCACGGTGTTGGCGTAAAGTGCGCAACCATCACTCCTGATGAGGACCGCGTAGTTGAGTTTGGCCTCAAGAAGATGTGGAAGAGCCCCAACGGCACAATCCGAAACATTTTGGACGGCGTCGTTTTCCGCGAGCCAATCATTATTTCCAACGTGCCAAGGCTGGTACCGGGCTGGACCAAGCCCATCATCATTGGCCGTCACGCTCACGGTGACCAGTACAAGGCAACCGACTTCAAGGTGCCAGGCAAGGGCACGGTGACCATCACCTGGACTCCAGCTGACGGCTCAGAGCCAAAGACCATGACCGTGGCCGAGTACCCAGAAAACGGTGGTGTTGCCATGGGTATGTATAACTTCATGGACTCCATTCGTGACTTTGCTCGTGCGTCTTTCAACTACGGTCTTGCCCGCAACTACCCGGTTTACATGTCAACCAAGAACACCATCCTGAAGGCCTACGATGGCGCATTCAAGGATGCATTCCAGGAGGTCTTCGACGCCGAGTATGCGGACCGCTTCAAGGCTGCAGGCCTTACTTACGAGCACCGCCTAATCGATGACATGGTTGCCGCTTCGCTGAAGTGGGAGGGTGGCTATGTCTGGGCATGTAAGAACTACGACGGTGACGTGCAGTCCGACACTGTGGCTCAGGGCTTTGGCTCATTGGGCCTTATGACCTCGGTGCTAACCACTCCAGATGGCAAGACCGCTTTGGCAGAGGCAGCTCACGGTACCGTGACCCGTCACTACCGCGCTTGGCAGAAGGG
>CAYTOH010000156.1:0-2437 GCA_964439375.1 uncultured Aquiluna sp. | reverse complement strand
GTTCTTATCTAAGAATTTCTTTTCCAGACACTGGCTTTTTGTTTGGTTAGGAGTAATCTCACGACATGACCAACAACGCAGTTGTAAAGCCAAAAGGAACTCTTTCCTGGGCTATGTGGGACTGGGCTTCCCAGTCGTTCCCAACCATCATCACCTCATTTGTCTTTTCGAGGTACATCACAGACGCAGCTTTTGCTCCTGCGGGCCTATCTGAGGACGATGCAGCCCAGTACACCGGTTACTGGCTCGGGATCTCGGGTGTAATCGCAGGTATTTTGGTTGCGGTGATTGCCCCGCTGATTGGTGCAAGGGCGGACCGAGTTGGTCGCAAGAAGTATTGGCTCATGGTCAACACGTACCTGTTTGCCGCTGCCATCGGTTTGATGTTCTTTGTGGCCCCAAGCCCTGACTTTTTCATGTTTGGCCTCATCTTGCTTGCTGTTGGTGGCATCTTCTTTGAGTTCGCAACCGTGAACTACAACGCCATGCTCAATCAGGTCGCACTCCCTGAAGAGCGCGGCAAGGTCTCTCAGTTTGGTTGGGGCCTTGGCTACATGGGCGGCATTGTCTTGTTAGTGCTATCGCTCTGGATTATCCAGTTTGGCGGCAATGAAGTATTGGGCATTCCAGACTCAGACGCACTCCCAGTGCGAGTGGTGATGATCCTGAGCATGATCTGGGTTGTGGTGTTCTCGCTGCCGATGCTGCTAAAGGTCCCAGAATCCAAAGGCACAGGAGGGGCAAAGCCGAGCTTTGCGGCCTCCTACAAAAAGCTTTTCAAGGACCTAGCTGGCATGCGCAGGCAAAACCCAGAGCTGCTGAAATTCTTGATCGCATCTGCCATTTACCGCGACGGTCTCAACGGTGTTTTTGCCTACGGTGCAGTTTTGGGTGGTTTGGCCTTTGGTTTAGGTCTAACCGAGATCATCATCTTTGGCATCGGGGCCAACATTCTGGCTGGTTTCGGCGCTTTTGTCTCTTCGTTCTTTGAGGACAAGGTTGGGTCGAAGACCATCATCCTGATTTCCTTGGGTGGAGTCATGGTTGGTGGCCTGGGCGTGTTCTTCTTCGCAGACTGGGGAGTGGCCGCATATTTCGTCTTCGGCTTGTTCCTGACAATCTTTGTCGGACCAGCTCAAGCTGGCTCCAGAACACTCATTTCACGACTTAGCCACGATGATCGCCAGGGTGAAGCCTTTGGCTTGTTTGCTACCACCGGCAGGGCAGTGTCATTCTTGGCTCCTGCAGCCTGGGCTTTCTTTGTGGGTTCCTTTAGCCCAATCTGGGGCATCATTGGCCTGATTTCCATCATTTTGCTGGGATTTGTCTTGCTCCTGATGGTTAGGGTCGGCGAATTTGTGATGCCTACGGACACAAATCAGCCATAGGGTTTGGTTTAGGTGATTAACGAGTAGTTCAGCACCCCTAGACTTAACCGGTGAATAACGCCGGTGCTATGAGAGCCTTCCAACACCGGAACTATCGCATCCTCTTTCCCGCCAGCGTCTTGTCAAACATTGGCACCTGGGCTCAGCGAATTGCTCAGGACTGGCTGGTGCTAGAACTCACCAACAGCGCGCAGTTACTTGGAATCATTACTGCCTTGCAGTTCTTGCCTTCTTTACTTCTTAGCCTCTACGGAGGCGTGTTGGCCGATCGCTTTGATAAGCGAGTTCTGCTGATGATCACAAACCTCGGCGCTGGACTTGGTTCACTGACCCTGGGTCTATTGGTGGTTACGGGCTTAGTCGAGGTCTGGCACGATGCAGTCCTAGCCTTCGTGGTTGGAGTTTTTTGAGCACTGGATGCTCACGTTAGAACCAGCTTTAACTCATAACTTGAGGGTCAGAAAGACATCCCGAGTGCAATTAGCCTGAACTCAGCTAACTTCAACGCTGGTCGACTGATTGGCCCTGCTGCATCGGGCTTCTTGATCGTGCTCTTTGGCACCGGGCTCTCGTTTATCATCAACTCCTTCACCTATGTCGTTGTCGTAGTTTCCCTTGCGATGATGCGCAAGGATGAGCTCTTCATTTCGGTCAAACCCGACTCCAGCGCCAAGCTCCGCGAAGCGGTGCAGTATGTGATAGCTCAGCGTGAGATCAGGCTTGTGATGATCGCGGTGTTCTTCGCCACAACATTTGGGCTCAACTTCCAAATCTTTATGGCGGTTATGGCCACTCAGTAGTTTGGCAAGGGGGCGGCCGAGTTTGGAATTCTGGGTAGCATCTTGGCAATCGGCTCCTTCATCGGGGTCCTGGTCTCTGCAAGACTCGAGCACCTCAGGGTCCCAAAGTTTGTGATGCTGGGCGGGGTAATGTTCGGAAGCCTGCTGATGATCACGGCCTGGATGCCGACCTACCCAACCTTTGCTGCCATCCTGCACTTGGTTGGTGGAGTGGCACTAATGATGCTGATCTCGGCAAACTCATTTGTT
>CAYTOH010000155.1:0-2471 GCA_964439375.1 uncultured Aquiluna sp. | reverse complement strand
ACCAGCATTTCAGGAACCTCCGTTGGAGCGATGGTTGGCGGGCTGTACGCCGCCGACAAGCTCCCGCAATTTACCGAATGGGTTAGCAACCTAAAGCAAAAAGACGTAATCCGATTGCTTGACCCCAGCCTCTCCGCACCGGGCGCAATCAAGGCCGAGAAGGTCATGGATAAAGTTCGCAGCATGCTGGGGAAGGTCCGCATCGAAGACCTCCGCATCCCCTACACCGCGGTTGCAACCGATGTGATGCAGTCCAAAGAGGTCTGGTTTCAAAAGGGCCCACTCGATGCTGCAATTAGAGCATCGATTGCAATCCCGAGTCTGATTTCATCGGTAACTATCGGTGGCCGACTTTTTGTCGATGGTGGGGTCCTAAACCCACTTCCCATTGCCCCACTTGCGTCAACCAAAGCAGACCTGGTTGTCGCAATCTCTCTGTCTGGCCCTGGCAAGAACCACCCGATGGGTAACCCTTCAATCATCTCAAGCGACAAGCAGGCAGCAAAAGAGAACACCGATACTCAGCAGCTTGCCAAGATTCCCAAAGGCATCTCAACCTTTGAAATCATGGAGCGCTCGATCGAAACCATGCAGAGTTTGATAACCAGGTATCGCAACGCTGGCTACCCGCCGGATCTGCTGGTGGAAATACCAATCGATTCGATTGGAATGCTCGAGTTTCACAAGGCCAAGGATCAAATCGAGCTCGGGCGCAAACTCACTGCGCGCGCAATTGACAACTGGGGGAACAAATGACCCATGACAAACACGTCAGCTACACCTCCTACCTCAAAGTCGATGAGCTTCTAAAGCTGCAGCAGCCGCTGAGTGATGGTCCCGAGCACGATGAACTGTTATTCATCACCATCCACCAGGTCTACGAGCTTTGGTTCAAGCAGCTCTTGCACGAAGCTAGTGCAGTCCAAAGAGCACTGGAATCAGGCGACACTCACCGGTCACTCGCTGTGTTGGGCCGGATGCGAACGATCATGAAAACCTGTGTCTCCCAATTGGACATTCTGGAAACCATGACCCCGCTCCAGTTCAACTCCTTCAGGGCTCGGCTCAGTTCGGCATCTGGATTCCAATCCGCTCAGTTCCGTGAACTCGAGGCTGTGTTGGGAAGGAGAGATCAAGCAGGTGCTGATGCTGACAAGTCCTCCGGAATGGGCATGGCAGATCACCTAGCGCCTGGCTCAGAAGCTAGAGCCAGAGTGGAGGCTGCCATGAATAGATCTTCTCTTTGGGACAGCGCACTTCACTACTTCAACCACAAGCAAGCTATGCCCAGCTCCGTCATCGAGCGCGATGTCACAACTGCCTGGGAGCCGAATGAAGCGGTTCAAGAGGTATTGATTTCACTTCACAAAACCGATCCAGAGGCGAACATGGTGGGTGAGTCTTTGATGGATCTCGATGAGGGCTTGCAGGAGTGGCGCTACCGGCACGTCAAGATGGTTGAGCGCACCATCGGAAGAAAAATGGGGACCGGCGGATCCTCCGGTGCTGGATATTTGGCGAGCACGCTCTTCAACCCTGTTTTCCCAGACCTCTGGGCCATAAGGTCGAAATTCTAGGAAACTGCTCTCACTACGTTTGAAACCAGCATTGCCCTGGTCATTGGACCTACCCCTCCAGGGTTAGGGGAGAGATAGCCCGCCACCTCGGCCACAGCCGGATCAACATCACCAACTAGACCCGCGGCAACTCGAGTGATGCCTACATCCAAAACAGCTGCTCCAGGCTTAATCCACTCAGGCTTTACGAAGTGTGGCTGGCCAAGTGCTGCCACCACGATGTCCGCTCTTTTCACATGCTGGGCCAAATCACTGGATGCACTGTGAAGGGTGGTCACGGTCGCATCGATTCCCTTTCGAGACATGAGTAGCCCCAGGGGCCTACCCACTGTTAGACCTCGCCCGATAATGGCCACTTCTTTGCCCTGAGTCGGGACGTTGTAACGTCGAAGTAGCTCGACGATGCCATTTGGGGTGCAGGGTAGCGGAGAGGTTATCTCTCCCGAAACATTCATCACAAGACGTCCGAGGTTTACCGGGTGTAAACCGTCGGCATCTTTTGCAGGGTCAATCATCTCCAGCATTTGATTGGAGTCCATGCCGGGTGGAAGTGGCAGCTGAACAATGTAGCCGGTTACTTCACTGGCCCCATTCAGATCTTTGATAGCCGCAACCACATCTGCTTTGGAGGCCGATGCGGGAAGATCGATGCGGATTGAAGTGACACCGACCTCGGCGCAGTCTCTGTGCTTTCCGGCAACGTATGACTTACTCCCAGGGTCATCCCCAACAAGCAATGTGCCAAGGCCGGGGGTAATGCCCTTTGCCTTCAGAGCAACTACCTGCAGGGCCAGCTCTGCCTTGATCTGGCTTGCAACAGCCAGGCCATCTAGCTTCAGAGCGGTCACTTACTGCCTACAGTCCTGGGTAAAGAGGGAACTCTTCAGTTAGCTT
>CAYTOH010000154.1:0-2502 GCA_964439375.1 uncultured Aquiluna sp. | reverse complement strand
TTGAAGTCTTTTTCGGTGCCAAGATCTGGGTGAATGCTGTCGTGCCCACCCGACGTATTGCCGATAGCCCACGGGGAGCCGGGGTCATTTGGCCCAGCAACCAAAGTGTTGTTTGGACCTTTGCGGTGCGCTGTGCCGATTGGGTGAATCGGCGGCAGATACAGCACGTCAAACCCCATCTCCTGGACGCGCTTTAGGCTTGCAGTGGCGGATTTAAAGGTTCCAGAGGCAATGGTTCCATCCGGGAGTTTCTTTGCACCCTCGCTTCTTGGAAAGAACTCATACCAACTGCCCGATCCAGCAAGCTTCCGTTCGCACAGCACCTCGACCACTTCGGACCGGGTCTCGAGGCCTCTCAGTGGGTTTCGCTCCGCAAGTTGTGAAAGCCCTGCATCAAGAGCTTTCTGAAGCCTTGCCGCTGGCTCCTCGCCGCTTTTCACAAGGTCGGCTGCGTGAGCCAACAGTCCCTTTTTGTCCTTGGATGCATTAGCGGCCAGTGCCTTGAGTAGTCGCTCACCCTCTAGCATCATCAGCTCTTGATCGATGCCGGCCTTGAGCTTCACCTCAGCGTTGTGAAGCCATGAGTGGTACGCGTCATCCCAAGCCGAAACTTGGTATTTGTATCGACCCTGCTCGGTTAGCTGAAGTTCTACTGTCCACTGGTCTAGACCCGGGGCACCCGGGTTCATTTGGTGAATACTGGTTTTGCCGCTTGGAGAGGTGAGAAGCAACTCGACTGCAATTTGGTCGTGACCTTCGCGGAAAGCCGTCGCGCCGAAGGTCAACACCTCACCCTGAAACGCCTTGACTGGGAACTTGCCACCATCAACAAGGGGCCAGGTTCTGGTGATTGGGATACGCCCAATAGCAAAGTCAATTCTGTCCACGTTCACAATTTAGTGTTCACAGGCTGAAACCGCTTGCACTTATTTGAAATGGTTACCTAACAAGAAATAACTGCAGGCTGGTTTCAACCATCCGAAGGCTGGAACCTGGATTGAGCAAAATGGTTCGCTTAGGGGGGAGTTCTAAGGCGCTATCCCACAGTAGTTCCAGGGACTTGATGCCATTTTCGCTAGGCAGAGTTACGTTTTTTGCCTGCTCTGAGCCGTTAATTACCAGAAGAGCGCCTTGCTTCGACCCGTCATTCATCAGGTGATAGCTCAGGCGCTGAAGAGTCCTGCGTTCTGGGTTGTGCCAATCGTCAACACTCATGGGGTGGCCTTTGCCACTGAACCAGAGCATCTGGTCGTTCTCTGGCGTTGGTTCCGTGGAGTGGGTGAACGCTCGAGGCCTAAGCGCGGGTATCTCTTTTCGGAGAGCAATCAGGTGTCTCACGGTAGCTTCAAAGTCCAACTGATGAGTGTTCGGTTCCCAGTTCTGCCAGGTAATCACGTTGTCTTGACAGTAGGCATTATTGTTTCCGCCCTGAGACTTGAGTCTCTCATCACCCGCGGTGATCATAGGGACTCCAGCAGAAAGCAAAAGCGTGCCGATCAGGTTTCTAGACGCTTTTCGACGAGCGAAGTTGATTGATGGATTGGGAGTTTGTCCCTCAAATCCATGGTTGAAGCTCAAATTGTGGTTTGCTCCATCGCGATTGCCCTCGCCGTTTGCGCTGTTGTGTTTGACGTTGTAGGAAACCAGGTCGGCCAAGGTAAAGCCATCATGGGCGGTGACAAAATTCACTGTCTCTAGGGGGCTACTATCGCCAAACAAGTCCTGTGAACCAGAAATTCTTCCAGCCAGCTCCTGCACGCCATTTTGGTGATGCCCGCTATTTCTCGCTGTTGCAATGTCCGTGAGCCAGAACTTCCTCACCGAGTCACGAAAGCGGTCGTTCCATTCAGGAAAGCCCGGCGGGAAATTGCCGGTTTGCCAGCCGCCGATACCAACATCCCAGGGCTCCACAATCAACTTGGCCGAAGAGATAACCGGATCCTGCTTCATTGCCTCTAGAAGCTGGTGATGGGCGCTGAAGTGGTTGTTTTCATCCCTGGCCAGAGTTGCCGCTAGGTCAAATCGGAATCCGTCAATTTGCAACTCGCTCGTCCAATAGCGCAGGCTGTCCAAAGTAAGTTTTTGAACCATGGGGTTAGAAAAATCAAGCGAGTTACCGCAGCCAGTGGTGTCCTGGTAATTGCCAAGATCGTCCTGCCGATAATAGTTGGAGTTATCTAAACCTCGATAGGAATAGGTGAGCCCTTTGTGACCACCTTCGGCGGTGTGGTTGTAAACGACATCCAGCAAAACTTCAATTCCCGCTCTGTGTAGCTCGCGAATCGCAGTTTTTAGCTCAGTGAGAATTGCCTCTGGCCCTTGCGCCCTGGTCGACTCAGCCGCGTATCTCATATGCGGAGTAAAGAAGTTGATGCTGTTGTAGCCCCAGTAGTTGATGAGCCCCAGGTTCACGAGTCTCGGTTCCGAAATGAAGGCTTGAATTGGGAGGAGTTCTATTGCTGTAATGCCTAGCTTTTTCAAGTAGTCGATTGTCGCGGGGTG
>CAYTOH010000153.1:0-2504 GCA_964439375.1 uncultured Aquiluna sp. | reverse complement strand
CTGAGCAGTCAACCGATGCCTTTGTGTTCCACCACCCAGAGGCAAAGTACTTCTCCGTTTAGAGCTTGGTTCTAGCAAGCACGGCCAAAACAGGCCTAGCCAAAACCAAGATTGCCACTGCCAAACTCACAGCTCGGACGCTGTCCCAGCTCAGAGTTGAAGTTGTGAGCGTGTAGAGCAAGAAGCTTGCTAGGTTCTCCAGCACAGGGGCCTCTGCTTTGTAGCCAATCGATGAGTCAAAGCCAATTGCAAAAGGCCAGAACCATAGGTTCATCAAGAGCCCAAAGAGGTATGAGCTAACAATCGCATAGAGGGCCAGCAGTGCAGCTCTTAGCTTGGACGGAAACTTCAGTTTCCCAACCAGTCCAGCCCCCAAACCTACCCAACCTACGGCGAATATCTGAAATGGAGTCCATGGCCCAAATCCACCGAAAAACACTGAGCTGGTGACAATCGTGATTGCGCCAAGCAAAAACCCAAACTTGGGCCCAAAAGCAAAACCACCCAAGATCACAAACAGGAATACCAACTCAAAACCTGCAACCCCGGCGGTCGCAATGCGAGTTGCGCTTGCCATGGCAGCCAGTGCTCCCATTACAGCGAGCTGCTTGGGCCCAATAAACCCGCGATCCAGCACCCAAAGCACAATTGCAGTTAGGGCAAAAAGCGAAACTACCGCCACAAACCCACTTCCGAGCTCTGCGCCAACGGCCGTTGCAGGAAAACTAAACGGCCAACTGAAGCCGATGAGCGCAAGAATTGAGGCAATCGAGATAATCCACGCCTGAGACTTTGTTAGCGTCACCTTGGCACCGCCTCAAGCTCAATTTTTGTGTCTGCGCCTTCGGCAAACTCCTCATCGTGAGTTGCAAACAAAACTGCGCAACCCGTTTCTGCAACGCACGCAAGGACTTCTGCAACCTGATTCCGTGCCTTTGGGTCGAGGCCCTTCACGGGCTCATCAACTAAAAGAAGATTGGGTTTGTGAGCAAGCTGCATTGCGATGGCGATGGCGAGCTTGGTGCCCGCGGATAGGTCTCTCGGGTGGGTGCGGAGCAGCTCATCTGGGATTGGTATGAGGGATTCAAGAGTCAGTTGGGTTAGACCGCTTGACGCACTTGCAACTCGATCTGAACGATCCAACTCATCGGCCAATGACTGGCAAACAAAGAAGTCTTCGACTCGTTCCGGCACAAACCGAGCCCCAGGGATGTCTTGAGCTATTTGAGCAAGCAGCGATGTTTTCCCAATACCGTTAGGGCCAAGGATTGCTATTCGTTCGCTCTGATGAACAACTACCCTCTCAGGGAGCTGAAGGTCGCGAATCTTTGGAACAGCGTAGTCAATGAGCAAGTCACGACCAACAATCGGCAGCCTTCTCACCGGATGCACTAATTCAGGTTGATACCTTCCTGTGCTTAGTTCACCATCAAAAACAAAATGCTTAGCTCCGTCGATCTCTATTCCCGCAAGCTGATGCTCTGCGACAACGACTACCGCGCCAGAGTCAGCCCTAGCCCGAATCAAGTCTGCTAACTCCTTGCGGGACTCAGAATCTAGGGCAGCAAAAGGTTCATCCAACAAGATCAACTTGGGGCTGTGCGCCAGGGCGTTTGAGATGGCTAGCTTGACTGCCTGTCCTTCGGAGAGTGACTCGATGGAGTGATCTTCAAAATCTATCCAGGACAAACGAGGCCCAACCAGCTCAGCTGACACTTTCTCCGCCAAGAACCACGTTCTTGGCTGTTGAGGGACATAGCCAACTAGCCCTGACACCTCGGCCAACTCAGCTGCAGGATCAAAACCAAACACCCTTACTTCTCCATCGTGGCTGCGACCTGTTCGCAAGGAAGTAATGCCGGCGAGAGTCTCCAGCAAGGAAGTTTTTCCGCTTCCGGTTGGACCGGAAATGACTGCAACATCACCAGGCTTGAGCCCGAGGTTGATGGCATTGGTTGCTCCTGGGAGCCTTAGCTCGGTGAGCGTCACACTCTGGTTTTTTGCAACCGAGGTTCGAGGGCTGGTTGCAAACCTGATCCCAACGATTACTGCTTTCTCGATGGCAGTTTCCAGAAGTGGAATCAGAATGCGTGATTTCTTTTCTCCACGAAGGCGGATTGCCAGGGCAATCCTTCGGCTTGCATCCAGTAGGGCTGGAAGGGTCGCAAGGCTGATTGAAAGTGCCAGCAATAACCCAGACTTCGAGCGCCTTGCAATCCCAAGAATCCTTGCAGGTGTGAGAAAAATTGAAACTAAACCAAACGCGGTGATCGCAAGTGCAAATGGGATTGCGGAGAGCAAAGAATTGCCCAGGCCCTGCAGCCCAATCGACCCAAACAGTACAACGTGGGAAAAGATCCCTCCGAGTCTTATCCCGGGTAAATCAATGAGCGTATCGCCGGAGGATGCCGCCGTAAAGACAACTGAATAGGCCAGGCGAAACAGGATGAAGCCCAGAGCCAGCCCAAGCGCTAAGCGCAGCTTGGCTAGGGCAGAAATCATGA
>CAYTOH010000152.1:0-2580 GCA_964439375.1 uncultured Aquiluna sp. | reverse complement strand
ATTGGCTTGAAATGACTGTGATCTTGCTGATCAAGCCCCTGGCTTTTGGCAACCAAACCTTTTCAACCGACTGGGACACAGTCAGCGCATAGGCGAGATTGTTTATGTCCTCTGATGTGCAGGCGAAGTGAACTAGCTCATGTAGGTCGTTTCTACCCATGCCAGATAGCGAATCGCGAATGAAGTATTCGACAGCTTTGACATCGTGACGCGTGACAGCCTCTGTTTTTGCAAGGGCTGAAACTGTTTCGTCGCCAAAGTCATCCGATCCCAGAGCCCTGAGGCGCTTTGCTTCTGCATCACCAATAGAGCTGTCAGTCAGTAAGAGATCTCGGTTAGCAAGCCAAATCAGCCACTCGATTTCAACCTGAATGCGGGCTCGGTTGAGACCTGCTTCGCTCAAATACTCGCCAAGTTCTTGGACTTGGGCTCGGTAGCGGCCATCCAGAGGACTCAAGGGTTGCGCAGATAGTTTGCTCACCCGCCTAGTTTCCCATCCACAACCCAGTTTTCGCCCAAGCTCTCCACAAAAATGCGCAATTGGGACAAATGTTCTTTAGCAAATGAAGAACATGACCCAATGCAAGAGTTAGATAGCGCCAGATTCCACCTGGTGTGTGCAATGCCGACCCCAAGCCGTTGGCATGGGCCAGCTGCTTCAGCGCAAGAACAGTCAGTATGGGAGCTGATTCATGAGCTCAATGCAGTTCGGGATGCTTTGTGGGTCTAGAAATCTACGGTGGAAATCCTCAAATGGTCGCTTCCTATGAGGATATGCAGCGTGCTGCCACTCATCTCGAGCTGGCTGCAGAGCGACTGCAGGAGGCTATCCTCACCCCGCAGAACCAAATACTTGATGTATTTCCCAACCCAATCCCCCAATTGCAGCTTTTGTTTGCATTGCCCAGCCTGATTGAGAAGGTCAGGGTGCTTGCCCACAAAACTAGATGGGCTGCAGAGAGCTATTTTTCGACAGAGGCGAGAGTCATTCTGGCCCTCCACCAAGCGCTGAAACCCATCCACGACAGCTCACAGTTTTTGGCGAATCCAAACCCACTTTCTCAAGTGGTTACGGAAAAGCTTCGGCACTCAGCAGCTGCTCTGGCCGTTATTGGGCTGACTGGCAAGCCATCACTTGGAAAAACCGCCCTCGTTGCAACCGCGGGCACTCTTTTGGCTTCGACAGTTGGCCACTCGAGCCCCTCCGCGATGGCAGGGAACCTAAATGCGACCTCGCTCACTCTTGGGCTGGCGCAGGATGGCAAGGGTTCGGCGGAGCTTGGGAAGATTGAGCCGATCCGGACCGCTTTCAGTTTTGCTGAGCATGCCAAGCGCTTGCACGGCCTGTATTCCGAATCCTCAACCATTTCCATAGAGATCTACAAACATGGTTATGGCAGACAGTTCGTGGTTTACATCCCGGGAACGCAGTCTTTCAGCTTGGCTGGGGGTAACCCATTGAACATCCGTTCAGGCTTGGCAGGGCTTGGCGGAGCTCTTGCCTCCAGCCAGGAGGCGGTTCAGGATGCTCTGGCTCAATTGCAAGTCCAACGTGGGGACCGAGTGCTCTTTGTTGGCCACTCCCAGGGGGCCCTTATTGCTGGAAATCTGGCCCAATCAGTGCAGCCATATGAGGTCTCCGGACTGATTGCTTTTGGGGGCCCAATCTCACACCTGAATCTCGAAATTCCAACCATCGCCATCTCTCACCAGGGGGATCCCGTCTCCAGCCTGGGTGGCGGAGTGAACCCTATGCGAGATAACTGGGTGACGGTTTCTGGGGATTCTGAATTCAAAACAATGGTCGATGCCCACAGGATGGCTGGCTATGAGCGCACAGCTGCAGAACTGGATAACTCAAAAGATGAGGGCTTGAGGCGGGTGCAAGAAGTTTTGTGGCAGGAGAACGCCACCGGCCTCAAATACACCTTTGGAATCAGGCGGGGTTAGCGAATCTTCAGCACCTTTAACACGGTTCGGGTGAAGAAGCTGGCGATGCTCATCACAATTGCCCCCAAGATTGCCCAACCCAAGGATGCAATCTCTAGGCCTTCAGATGTAAAGCCGTCAATGGCAAAGACATCTGCACCAAGCAGGTTGCTCAGCCATGCCACCAAAAGAAGCAGGAAGCCATTGATTACGAAAGAAATCAGGCCAAAGGTAATGATGTAGAGCGGGAAGGCCAGAATCTTTATAACCGGCCCGATGATCGCGTTAACTAGCCCGAAGAGCGCTCCAATCAGGAGGTAGGAAGCAATGGTTTCCCAAAGCCCAGTGCCACCGTAGGGGGTTAGCTGAATCTGGGGGATGACCAAAGTGGCCACCCAAAGGCCCACGGCATTGACGATCGTGCTCACTAGAAAACGCAACATGTCCCCATTCTTGCAGCTCTGGGGCTAAATTAGCTTTCGTGACCCCACACTCTCAGCAGCCAATGATGCAATTCTTGGCCCCGGACGGCACCTTCGGTGTCCCGAAGGAATATGCCAAATACGGCGAGTTGATTGAAGCCTTGGGCATTGACGACCTCACAAAGTTTTATCGCGACATGGCTCGCATTAGGCGCTTCGACATCGAGGC
>CAYTOH010000151.1:0-2608 GCA_964439375.1 uncultured Aquiluna sp. | reverse complement strand
TTGTTTCGGTCGCCAGGGCTCGGACTCACCGTAGTTGGCACCGTAAATCAAGTCCAGAGAAGGTCATTACCTTTCCAGTTAATGATTCGTTGTGCCCTGCTCCTAAATAGAAACTAGACAAGTCGTTGAGGTCCTTTTTGGAGAGCTTGAGTGGACAGCCATAGAACTAGAGGTCAAAAAAATGGCGTAGGTAGAAGGCGTTTCTGGTGAGCACGAAGTCAGTATTTGTGAGGTCAACAGGGCGGGGGTCTGAATCAAGAATTCTCCAACTGCAACTCCCTTGATTTAGAACCTTAAGTGGCTCTTTTGACAGGGAGTTTTTGTTGACATGTGCAATCCAAGGGTGCAATGGCCGTAGCTAGATTTGCTTGATCACTAACTGCTCACGATTTTTGAAGATAACCCAGAGGGTGACTAGGTGCAGAAGTGCAATTGCTAGGTTGCTGATTACAACCGGGTTCAACAAAGTGCCCACCGTAAAGGGTGTGGTGACCTTGTAGATGACCTGGGTGGCAAGCAGCGGAACTACAAAAACGGGAATTGTCTTAATTATGAGAATTGTCGAGAGCACCAGAAGTGCGAAGTAGATGGAGGTCAGGATGCCCCTAGAGGCTGTGAACTCTTCCCAAGCCCTGTCGATAATTGGTGATCCGATAACCATCCCCAAGACGATTGGGGACAAAACAAGAATGTTTAGACCCAGCGATACTCGAATCATTGTTTTCATTTGCTTACCCCGAAGCCTTAGCGTCGAGATACAACTTGTGCGTGACTATTGACGCTTTGACTACTTTACCCAGACGGAGAGACCCGAACCTAGCTCACAGGCAAGAGCTCGGCAGCTCCGAATGAGACGGCGAATCTCACACACCAGATTGACATTGAGCTAAACCTAGAAAGATCAACGCCCGCAGGGATTTCATAGTTTTGATCGCCTTGGGTGGCCTTCAGTTTGCCAAGGCTCAGATACTCACCGTCATCCGCCAAAAACCAACCGTCGAAACCTTCCATAACTGGGGCATCCGAAAGCCAGACTTCGAGATCAGGTCCGTCGCTCGTCGCAAAACCTTCAAGCCTGAGGACACGAGTTCCATCCTCAAGCTCGATAATCCTCACGACGCCAGTTGTTTCATGCTCGTGAGATATAAACTCCCCACGTGCTAGCTCTAAAGGAGTGAGTTCAGCGGCCTCAGGCTCATCCGCCTTCTGCCCAGAATCACTTTTTGGATCCGACTGCAAAGGTGCCGTTGGTGCTGGCTCTGAGATAGCACTTTGAGTGAACAAACGCCACGGCTGAAACCACCAGAGCACGGCCAAGACAGCGACAGTCGCTAGGGCAAGGGTCGCTATCTTGAGCCACCTATTCATAACTCGCCCCTGACTCAAATACCCTCAACGGCTAATAATTCAACACGGTGTAGCCGGCAGAAACATACTTTCTGACTGATGCTTCACCTTCGAACTCATCCAATAGTTCAATGCCCGCAGCCGAGATTGGTTCGGCAACCTGGTGCGATTTTGAGCAAACTTTGCATGCCCCGGCGATGTTGTCTTTCACAAGAAGGTATTGCGAATGAAACTTGCCTCCCGGGCGAACAATCTCCGCTAATGCTTCGGTCCCTGATCCGTCAAAGATGATCGACACTTCATCCCCCGATGAAATGAATTCATAGGCCGTTCGTAGTCCTCGATAAAGCCTGCTCGCATCCGAATCGATTGGTTCGTAGATAAAAATTGCCAACTTTTGGTTCATTGTGTGCTCACAATCTCTCCTGCACTTCTCTTGTTTAGCAGATACCCAGTACTTTTGAGCGAGCTCAGCGCACGGAAGTGAGAGCAAAAGGCCCACAAAAGGAAATCGAGCCAGAGCTTGGGCTCGGGCTCGATTCCTAAACGTCGTTTTGGGCTTGCTTAGTTCGTGAGTGCTGAGAGGTCAACACCTGGTGGCAGGATGACTGCGTCAATGGCGTGGATGACTCCGTTGGTGCCAGTGATGTCAGTCGCAGTAACGGTCGCTGTGCCATTTAGGACAACTCCGTTCGCGGTGTCAATTGAAATGGTCGAACCCTCGACGGTTGCTACATCACCGGCGGTGACATCAGCAGCCATAACATTTCCTGACACCACGTGGTAGGTGAGGATTGCGGTCAAGATCTCTACGTTCTCAGGAAGAAGAAGTGCATCCAAGACACCCTCTGGAAGCTGCGCGAAAGCGTCGTCGGTTGGAGCAAAGACTGTGAATGGACCCTCACCCTGCAGCGTTGGAATCAATCCAGCCAACTCGAGACCAGAGGCCAGGATGTTGAAGGATCCTTCGCCCACTGCAACGTCAACGATGTTTCCCGCCTGAGCAGCCGGTGACTCTTCAACCATAGAAGTCTCTTCTGCCTCTGGAGCCTCGGTGGCTGCGGAGCAACCTGTGAGGGTTAGTGCAACAAGTGCCACTCCAGCTAGTACGGATCTGCTGTTTCTTCTCATGCGGGTGTTTCCTCTTTCTTTTTTCATTTTGGACAACATCCTTCAAAGGTTGATGTTTCCTGTTGAGTCCAAGCACTGAAGTCTGGCAGAGATTCCTCAAAAAGGTCCGAATTTGCTGGCAAAACACTGA
>CAYTOH010000150.1:0-2630 GCA_964439375.1 uncultured Aquiluna sp. | reverse complement strand
TACATCGGTGGTGTGCTAAAGCACGCCCCTTCGCGTCTGGCTTTCACCAACCCGTCCGTCAACTCCTACCACCGACTGATTCCAGGTTTTGAGGCGCCAGTGAACCTGGTTTACTCGGCCGGTAACCGTTCGGCTGCAATTCGTATCCCGATGACGGGTACTAACCCGAAGGCGAAGCGCATCGAGTTCCGGGCTCCGGATGCTTCTGGAAACCCATACCTTGCCTTCGCAGCAATGCTTATGGCTGGACTAGATGGCATCAAGAACCGCATCGAGCCACACGCACCTGTTGATAAGGACCTGTATGAGCTTCCTGTAGAAGAAGCCAAGCTGATCCCTCAGGTACCGGGTGATCTAGGTTCTGTTCTAACCGCACTTGAGCAAGACCACGACTACCTCATGGAAGGCAACGTCTTCACCAAGGATCTAATCGAGACCTGGATTGACTACAAGCGTGAGAAGGAGCTAAAGCCTCTGGCTCAGCGCCCTCACCCATATGAGTTCGAGCTCTACTACGGCGTTTAGTCGTCATTACGAAATTGCGGCGGGGCCAATTGGTTCCGCCGCTTTTCGTTTCTAAGCCAGGAATAGCTTCTCGAAGGCTGCTCTTGCCCTTCTAGCGGTGGAGAGATACTGCTCTTCAAGTCGGGAGGCCTCTCCCGGGCTGAATTCCATAATCCTTGCCATTGACTCCAGTGTTCTGCGTTCAGAAGGCAAGACATCCAAAAGTTTGTCTACTGAAAGAACCAGTGCACTACGACACCTAGAGGCCAGAAGCCAGGCTTCAATCAAGCTGGCTATACTCCCACTGTCTGCAAGACCTAGCCCCGATACATGCTCAAGCGCCTCTATGGTTTGAACTGTTTTTAGTTCCGGAAAGTCGTTCGCAAATCTGAGTTGATAGAGCTGAGCAACCCACTCGACATCACTTAGCGAACCACGACCGAGCTTGAGGTGTCGCGCGGGATCAGCTCCCTGTGGTAGGCGCTCACTCTCAACTCTCGCCTTGATTCTGCGGATCTCAGTCAGCGCCTTCTGATCGAGTTGTTTTGGGTATCGAAGTGGATCTATCAAGTTCTGGAAGCTCTGTTGCAATAAATCGGAGCCTGTAATGGTCCTGGCCCTGAGCAGTGCCTGGAACTCCCAGTTGTCGGCCCAATTTTGGTAGTAGCCCGCGTATCCATTTAGCGAACGAACTCTTGGTCCATTCTTTCCCTCGGGCCGAAGGTCAAGATCAATTTCAAATTCGAGGAGCCAATCTTTGACAAGGCTCATGAGCTCACTGGCCAATTTCTCAGCATGGGCCTGCCCAGAGGCGTCTTCAGATTCAAATAGGAACATGCAGTCCGCATCTGAGCCGAAGCCAAGCTCTCTTCCGCCGAAACGTCCCATGGCAATGATGCAAAAGTCCAGCTCAAACCCGAGATTCTGCTTGGCAAGCGCGAGCATGGATTTTAGGTAGGACTCGGTGATGTCACTGAGGCCGTCTGAGATGTCGCGCATTGAAAGGGCGCCCAGTACTGCACCTATTGCTATGCGAAGGTATTCGCGTCGCCTGATGTTGCGAATCAGCTCGGCAGCTTCTGTGCCTTTGCGCGCTATCAACGCACGCATCTCCGATTCAATTTCAATAGACGGCATCGGTTGAAGGGACTCCTCATCGCCGAACCACTGGCTTGAGTCAGGTATGTGTTCGAGTAATCTCGCAACTAGCGCAGATGTGGAGAGTACGCGCATGAGTCGCTCGGCAGCTCCAGAACTATCCCGCAGCATTCCAAGAAACCAATGCGACTCTCCCAAGGACTCGGAAAGCCTTCTGAAACTCAACAGAGCTCGATCTGGGTCGGTTCCATCAGCCATCCACCGAATTAGGACTGGCAGCAAAGTCTTTTGAATTGTGGCCCTTCGAGATACGCCTGAAGTTAGGGCACGAATGTGCTGCCCAGCACCCTTTGCGTCTTTGAATCCAAGGGAATGAAGCCTGACTGCGACATCCTCATCGCTGAGCTGCACCTCGCCTGGGGAGAGTGAGGCCGTCGCCTGCAAGAGTGGTCGGTAGAAGACGCTGTCGTGCAAGTGGGCGTTTTCTGCTCTGATGGTGGTCCACTTTTCGAGAAGCTCGTGGCTTGTGAAGCCCATCGAACGAGCTACACGCCGCAGTTCTGACTCATCGGTTGGCAGCAGGTGGGATCTGCGAAGTTTTGATAGCTGAACCCTGTGTTCTAAGGTTCTGAGGAATTGGTAATTTCTTCGAAAAACTTCATGATCGACTCTGCTAAGTAGCCCGTCATCGGTAAGAGCACTCAGAGACTCGAAAGTGCTCATCACTCGCAGCGATTCATCGTTCACTCCATGCACCAATTGCAGCAGTTGAGCTGTGAATTCGATGTCCCGTAGGCCACCTCGACCCAGCTTTATCTCGATGTCTCTTTGTTCTGATGGGATTTGCTCCAAGACACGCTTTCTCAAGTGCCTCGCCGACTCAACAATCACTGCTCGATCTGGCTGAGACCAGATAAGTGGCTTAATCTGAGCTATGTACTGCTCTCCAAGTTCTTGGTCTCCTGCGACGAACCATGCCTTTCGCAGGGCTTGAAACTCCCAGCTATCCGCCCATCTTTGGTAGTAGC
>CAYTOH010000149.1:0-2670 GCA_964439375.1 uncultured Aquiluna sp. | reverse complement strand
CACTTCGGGTCAGAGGCATGCGAGGAATGCTTGCTCGCATTAAGCGCAAGGTTGGGGAGATTGCTTCGGCTTAGCGATCAGCTAGGTACCGCTGAACTTTCAAAGGCATTTTTTGACGGCCTGGCTTCCGGTCACGAGATTTCAGCGAGCTTGGTTTGCGATAAGGCTGGTTCTTTCGTGGGCTCCATTGGCACCTCCGATGGCCTAGGTGGAGAAACTGATCGACTATGGCTAGGTGCTCTGCGGCGCCAGACGCAGCTTGTTCTAACATCGGGTCTGACATTCCGCACTGAGCGTTACAAGATGCCAAAAGTGCCTGATCTCGCGGTGCTTACCCGGCAGGGCGTTGACAGGTCATCACTTGAAGTTCAAGACCACCAACGACTTCACGTTCTTCGCAACGAAGCTAGTTACTCCACGGCGTTGAGTTCTGTTCTTGATTTGGGTTATAGCAAAGTTCACGTTGAATTCGGGCCAACAGGAATTCGGGAATTGATGGCTAATGTCAAGCTCACGCTCTGGATTTCCTCTCCTGCGGAAGAAGGGCTTTTTGCAGGTGCCAAGGCCTTAGGGCTTGAGCAGACCCCGGTTGCTCAGGTAGGGGGCCTGTGGCTTGTGAAAGCCACTTCAGCGGCGTGGCAGAGGCTTTAGGGAAGGTTTCAGAGATATCTTTTCAGGGTGGACCTCGACCTCTCCGAACTCTCTGAACCCTTTAGGGGCATGCTTGCGTCGCTCAGCAGCGTGAGTCCACGCGAAGAAATTTCCCTCACTCAAATCCCATCGCCAAAGGGCATTGCTCCGGAGTCATTTGCTCTCGCTGCGGAAATTAATCACGAGCTTGCGAGTGACCACGGCGTAAGCAGACTCGTGTTTTGCAGAGACCCTCAGCAACCTGAGGGCTGGAACTCTGAGTTCAGGATTATTGGTTACGCCAAATCGCCAATCGAGACCGAGATGGCTAAGGATGACTACTTAGCATCTTTGCCCTGGGAGTGGCTCAAAGATTCCCTCAAGCAAAATGGTGCTCAGTTTGCATATGAAGCTGGCACCACAACCACAGTGCTGTCAACCGGCCATGGCACGCTAATCTCCCAACCGCAACACGCTGAACTCGAGATTCGAGCATCTTGGGCACCTGTTGGCTTCGATCTCACACCTCACCTCAAGGGATGGATAGAGCTGCTGGCTCTCATTAGCGGACTTCCGCCTAAAGATTCAAAAGTTGTGAGGATTGGTTGAAGCTAGATAGCCCGCGACTCCCAGTCCACTATGTTTCAGATCTGCAACAACTAGATCAGCTTGTGCTTTCCCTGACAGGCGTTTCTCGGATAGGTCTGGATGCCGAGCGAGCCAGCGGGTTCAGATACTCTCAGCGTGCGTACCTAATCCAGATAGCTACAGCAACCGATATCTACCTGGTTGACACAGCAGCCCTTAGTGAATTGAATCCCGAGTGGCCGCTTCCACTTGCTAAGGCCATGCACTCAATGACCTGGTTGCTACACGCCGCAACTCAAGATCTTCCATGCCTTGCAGAGTTGGGAATATTTCCAACGCAAATCATCGATACCGAGCTTGGTTCACGGCTCGCTGGACTCGAACGAGTCGGACTCGGTTCTATCGCACTTGAACTTTTGGGCATTGAGCTTGCCAAGGAGCATTCTGCAGCCGACTGGTCGGCAAGGCCGCTATCTCCGGAAATGCTCGATTACGCAGCGTTGGATGTTGACGTCATGTTTGAGTTATGGGAAAAGCTTGAAGCTCTCCTCAGCGAACAAGGAAAGCTCGACTGGGCAATGCAGGAGTTCGCACACCTAGTCTCATTCAAGCCAAAACCACAGTTACCGGAACCTTGGAGAAACCTCCCAGGCCTTTCAAAAGTAAAGGATTTATCCAAGATCAAGATTGCAGCGAGTCTCTGGCTTGCTCGTGATGCCATCGCCAGGGAGACAGACGTTGCTCCTGGTCGGCTCATTCCCGATCGATCAATCGTGGCAGTGGTTGAACATCCCCCGAAGAGTAAATCTGAACTTGCTTCGAACAAGGCGTTCCAAGGTCGCGCCTCGCGCTCAATGCTTGAGATTTGGTGGCAAGCCATCGTGGACTCAAAAGACTTGGATGTTGAGCTTGCGCCAAAGGAGAAGGGTAACGGCATCCCATCCCACCGGTCATGGGAGAAAAGGTTCCCAGAGGCTCACCGCCGCCTGGATGTCACTCGGCCTCTAATTCTGGCCCTGAGTCAGGAGCTAAAAATTCCAGCCGAGAATCTCCTCACGCCAGACACTCTCAGAAGGGTGTGCTTTGAACCTGGTCTCGATATTGCGGCACAGCTTTCGAACCTAGGGGCTCGGCCATGGCAAATTGAGTTGGTTGCCGAGCTGATTAGCTCTGGTTTTGAGAGAGCGGCGCTTCCTCAAGAGGCTTAGCATGCGGGAGTTTGGCTCCCAAGACCTGTGCGGTTATGTCTCTAGCTATGGCCTGAGGGGTTAGACCGAGGCGCTCAAGAATCTCTTCACGCTCCGCATGCTCTAGGAACTCCGCAGGGACGCCTACTTCGTTTAGTCCTGTATCGACACCGTTGGCACGCAGTTCTTGCCGTTCTCGGGTTCCGAATCCCCCTACGCGCACTACATCCTCAATCGTGACTACGAGACTGTGCTCGGCTGTGAG
>CAYTOH010000148.1:0-2683 GCA_964439375.1 uncultured Aquiluna sp. | reverse complement strand
TTTCGATGGCTATAGATAGATAACCGTCTATTTCTCCACTCTACCGCTTTGGAGCCGTGGAATTCGGGCTTAACCCTAGCGGCGGTTGAGTCTGGCGCTCAGTGCGCCACTGACTTCACGAAGCTGGGGGACTTTGAATAACCAAAGCAACAGAAGGTAGCTTCCCACCGTTACCAAACCAACCACCGCACTCACGGTCACGGCTCCAAACACCTTTGCGAGTGCGAAGGAGCCCTGAGCAACTCCTCCAAAGAGCCAAAGCGTTCCAAGCCCCAAGCCAATAGCGGGAATCATCGCAAGCAAGAAAATGACGAGCGATTTACCAACCCCGAAACCACCCAAGCCACCGATCTTGCGCTTGAGTAGGAAGTACGCGATCAGTCCCTGCAGCACGATTGTGCTGCCGGTCAAAAGTGAGAGCGAAACCACCAGCCACTCCTTGGGCATGAAGGCTCCGAGCAGTAGAGAACCCGCTATGTGAAAGGCAATTTGAATGCTTGTAAATACAAACGGTGTACGCGTGTCCTCTAGCGCAAAGAAGGCCCGCTGCATCATGTAGACGAAGCTAAATGGCACCAATCCAATCATCAGCGCCATGATGACATTTCCCAGGGCGATGGTGGCCGGATACTCCCCTGCGAAGACTCGAGCGATTGGGTAGGCAAGCAGGGTAAGTAGCGCTGAGGAGATCACGCTAACCAAAGCGATGACCTTCAGCCCGTTGGTTAGATCGTTTTTAAAGCTCTGCATCTCGCCTTTGGCAGCGTGCTGCGACATCCTGGTGAAGTAGGCGGTAGCAACAGAAACCGTGACCACAGAGTGTGGCAGCATGAAAATTAGCCATGCAATGGCCGCTGCCGCCACTGAAGCTACCCCAATCGAAGAGTCACGACCAGCCGCAGCCGTTGAAGCCACTGCGGTCTGCACCAAACCACCAATTTGGGTGACTAAAACCATAGCGAGAGACCAGGAGGCTGCCTTTAGGGCTGGCCTAAGCCCGAAACCGCGCCAGCGGAAATTCAGAGTTAGGTTGAGGCCTAGCCTCTTCCAGCTAAGCAGCAGAATGAAAGCCTGGGCTGCGACTCCTAGGGTTGCGCTACCGGCAAGCAATGCAATCCGGTCTGCTCCCCAAAGCTCAACAGCACGCTCGCCTGTCGGGTCAGCCCCAAAAATGATGATGAAAGCAACCAGTCCAGCAATTGACACAATGTTGTTCAAAACCGGAGCCCACATAAACGGCCCAAATGCACTCCTGGAGTTGAGTACCTCGCCAAAAATCGAGTAGAGGCCATAGAAGAAGAGCTGTGGCAGGCACCAGTAGGCAAATGCGGTTGCTAGTGCCAACTGCTCCTCAGTCCACCCAGAGGTGTAGAGCCTCACCAGGATCGGCGCAGCTATGGTGAAAAGAATTGAGACAATGAAAAACACCGTGATTACGAGGGTTACGAACCTATCGATGTAGCCCTTGCCACCATCGGCTAGCGATCTGGCCCTGACAAGCTGCGGAACCAGCACCGCATTTAGAACCCCACCCACGATGATCGCGTAAACGCTGTTTGGAAGCTGGTTTGCCACCCCAAATGCGTCTGCCGCATCTGTTGTAACGCCAATCGCTGCGGCCAGCAACACGGCTCTGGCAAAGCCAAGTATTCGCGAGACGATCGTCCCCGAGGCCATAACCAGGCTAGATCGGGTAACCGATGGGTTTAGGTCACTCACCCCTGCTCCTAGTGAGCTTCACAACCGTTCTGATAATGCCGACCACAATCAGGCCGAACATTGCAACCCCGAGGCTCACCAGAAGAAAAAGCTCAACGTCATAGTTCACCCGAACAGCCAGGGTGACCTCTTCGCCTATGCGTTGCCCGTCCTGCTCTACCCAGACTTTGACCTCAACGGGGCCGTTTGCTATGGCCCTAACTGGCAATTCAGCAACAGCCGAGGTGTTTGCGGGAATCACTAGCTCTTGGGGCTCTAAAAACTCAAGTCGAAAGCTTGTAGCGATACCAACGACGGTGACAGTCACCGATTCACTGGTTGGGTTTTGCACAGTGACTGGGATTCGGCCATCTCGTGCCACCAAATTGATGTTGCTCCCTGGGACTACGTGAACGACTTCACTGGCTAAGGCTGGGCTTGAAATGCTCAGGGCCAAAAGCAAGGCCACAATCAATCGCTTCACTTCAGAATCTCCAGTGCTCTGAGGGCTACCTTTCGCTCATTCTCATGAGCCAAGACGCTCTCCAATTCGCTGAGTTTGAACCACTTAGCTTCAATTACCTCACCCGTTGGATCCATTTCCGAGGAAAGGCTGCCTCCAGTTTGACGCAGTAGGTAATGGTGAACGGTTTTCTTGATGCGTTGCGGTCCGATTTTGAAGCTGTAACTGATTTCTCCAAGCTTTTCAACGACCTCAGCTTCAATCCCAGTTTCCTCGCTGATTTCCCTGACCGCGGTCTGGGCGAGATCCTCACCTGATTCAACGTGGCCCTTGGGAATGCACCAATCGGCGCGCCCGCCACGATTTTTATGGCTAATTAGAGCTACCAGTTCGGAGTCATGCATCGACTGCACCAGTCCGCCCGCAGAAACCTCAACCTGAGGGCGTGGGCGGCTCGAATTCATGCCCCAACTCTACTTGCGATAACGCTTTTGGACTGTGGCAAGCTAGTGCCGTGCAAGA
>CAYTOH010000147.1:0-2693 GCA_964439375.1 uncultured Aquiluna sp. | reverse complement strand
CGAAGCTAATTCTGACCAATGAGGTCTCTGGCCTAGGTTCCGCAGGCGATGTTGTCGAGGTAAAGGACGGCTTTGCTCGCAACTACCTAATCCCTAAGGGCTTTGCAGTCCTATGGTCAAAGGGTGGCGAAAAGCAGGTCACTTCAATTCGCGCAGCTCGTGACTCCCGCGCATTCGCTTCCGAAGAGGAAGCAAAGGCGCTAAAGGCTCAGCTTGAGGCAAAGCCGATCAGAATCCCGGTCAAGGCCGGCGCAAATGGTCGACTATTCGGCTCAGTGAAGACCTCGGACGTTGCAGACGCAATCACCGCCTCAGGCCTGGTTGCAGTTGACAAGCGCAAGGTTGAGTTCCTCAGCTCGATTCGCACCACCGGTGAGTTTGAGGCGACCGTTCGTATCGGCGAGCAGGTTGCTAACCTCAAGCTCCACGTCGTAGCTGTCAAGTAACAAACTCTTCAGCACAACTGGCTCGCAGAAATGCGAGCCAGTTGTCGTTTAATGATCATTTTTCTATCAAAATCACTCTGTTATCCACAACCCTAAGGTTTAGCTTTAGAGTTTTCCACGAAAAGTTATCCACAATCAAAATCCAGTCAATTACTGGGTTTACGGGGCTATGAAAATTGTTTTCCACAATCTCTCCACAGGGTTATTAGTCATTTGACGGCGTGTTTCCACAGAGTTATCCACAACCCAGATCGAGCGCTGTTGAAACAAAGCTGTCGGTACCCCAAGCTATACATGGTTCAAAGGAAGAGAGGATCCAAGCATGACGATGTTGCAACCGGTCCCAGCCTCTGATCCAAGAGTTCTACCTCACAACTTAGAGGCTGAGCAGTCAACCCTAGGCGGCATGCTGCTGAGCCAAGAGGCTGTCGCCGAAGTCTTTGAGATGGTGTCCGGATCAGACTTCTATGCCCCCAAGCACGAGTTGATTTTCAATGCGGTACTTACGCTTTTTGGCAAGGGCGAGCCCACCGATGTGATCGCTGTTTCCGACGAGTTGAACAAGCAGGGAAATCTGCTAAAGGCCGGTGGCGCAGACTACCTGCACTCTCTAACCAGCTACGTGCCAACCGCTGCAAACGCTAGCTACTATGCCAAGATCGTTGCCGATAAGGCTATTTTGCGCAGGCTTATCGAAGCGGGAACAAGAATTGCTCAGGCCGGCTATGACAGCCAAGGTGAGGTCGAGGATCTGGTTAACCAAGCCCAGGCCGAGGTCTACAAGGTTGTTAGCCAAACCTCACGCGAGGATTACGTTGGGCTGAGCGATTCCATTGAGGCAGCCATTCGGGAAATCGAGACCGCTCAGCAGCGAGGCGGGGAATTGACCGGTATTCCAACCGGCTTCACCGACTTAGACGCTTTCACTCATGGCTTGCACCCAGGCCAGCTGATTATTGTCGCCGCTCGACCAGCGGTTGGAAAGTCCACCTTTGCCCTCGATATTGCTAGGGCAGCGGCAATCAAGCACAAGAAAGCAACCATCTTCTTCTCGCTAGAGATGGGCCGTGCAGAGATTGCTATGCGCATGCTCAGCGCGGAATCCTCCATTTACCTGCAGTCCATGCGTAAGGGAAATGTTTCAGAGGCAGACTGGACAAGGCTTGCTGCAGTCCGAGGCAAGATCAACGATGCACCGCTATACATCGATGACTCTCCAAACATGTCCTTGGTTGAAATCCGCGCCAAGTGTCGCCGATTGGCTCAGCAGGTAGACCTCAAGATGGTCGTAATCGACTACATCCAGTTGATGTCCAGTGGCAAAAAAGTTGAGTCCCGCCAGCAGGAGGTCTCGGAGTTTTCCCGTGCCCTGAAACTTCTGGCCAAGGAGCTCGGCATTCCCGTGGTGGCTCTCTCCCAGCTCAACCGTCAGGCTGAGCAGGCGAAAGATAAGCGACCAGAGCTCTCTCACCTGAGAGAGTCCGGATCGCTCGAGCAGGACGCCGACGTTGTCGTTCTGCTCCACCGCGAGGGAATCTTTGAGAGAGACCACCCCAGGGCCGGCGAGGCAGACTTGATTCTTGCCAAGCAGCGAAATGGTCCTACCGGGACCGTAACGGTTGCCTTCCACGGTCAGTACTCCCGCTTCGTAAATATGCCAAGCTAAAGCCTGTGAGATACCAACAGGGATTTAGGGCCGCAATTAGCGTCTCGCTAGGGCTATTCGTCACTTTCAGCCAGGCACACGGTGCCGATATCGGTCTAATTGTGCTAGCCGCATTTGGCATCGCACTAGGACTCGGTGGCGGAGCTCTAGTGTTTGTCCGCAAAGCGGGGCTGAATCCGCTCCAAGAGCTTCCCGTAGCAACGCTTGCTTTGCTAATTGGGCTTTTTGCTGCCCTCGCGTTCTCCAATACCCCAAATCAGCTGCCAGCGTTTCTCTCTTTGGTTTCCGCTTGGGGGATTATTTCTGGAGCTTTCGAGCTCTACCAGGCTAGACGCAATGGTTTAAAGACCGCCGCCGGCAAGGACTACCTAATGAGTGCGGTATTTGCATTGCTCCTTGGCCTGCTTTTCCTGGCGGTCCCGCTTGACGAAGTGAGCGCAGTCGGATTCTTTGGCGCTTACCTCGCCTTATCTGGGGTTCACCTGGGAATCGCGGCAGCTTCAGACCAAAAGTCAAAGTAGGCTTTTGCCCGTGAAGCGCTTTGCAAACCTGAAGTCATACATGACCGTGTCCACTATTGC
>CAYTOH010000146.1:0-2709 GCA_964439375.1 uncultured Aquiluna sp. | reverse complement strand
GCCGCGAGATTGGCAACACTGACTCCGACTACGACCGCGAGAAGCTCCAGGAGCGCCTTGCGAAGCTTGCCGGTGGTGTAGCAGTCATCAAGGCAGGTGCAGCAACCGAGGTTGAGCTCAAGGAGCGTAAGCACCGCATTGAGGACGCAGTTCGCAATGCCAAGGCAGCTGTTGAGGAGGGCATCGTCGCAGGTGGTGGCGTTGCGCTTCTGCAGGCTGGCAAGGTTGCGTTCAACGACCTAAACCTTGTCGGTGACGAGGCAACCGGTGTGAACATCGTTCGTGTAGCCATCTCTGCCCCACTAAAGCAGATTGCGATCAACGCAGGCCTAGAGCCTGGTGTTGTTGCGGAGAAGGTTTCCAACCTTCCTGATGGCCACGGCCTAAACGCTGCGACCGGTGAGTATGTCGACATGCTCAAGGCTGGCATCAATGACCCAGTGAAGGTGACTCGCTCTGCCTTGCAGAACGCTGCCTCCATCGCAGGTCTATTCCTAACCACCGAAGCGGTTGTTGCAGAGCGCCCAGAGCCTGCGGCAGCCCCTGCCGGTGACGCTGGCGCAGGTATGGACTTCTAAACAAGTTCAATCAAAAAGCCGGGACCTAGTTTGGGTCCCGGCTTTTTGCTTATTGAAACAAGCGCTGATTTGCGGCTTCGATGTCCGAATACTGTTGTGCTGCAATGGCTAGGGCTTGACCGATTGAACTCAGATTTTGTTCGAGCGTATCTGCCGAAGTCTTCCAGCGCATGACGAGCTCTTGAAATGCTGATGCGGCTGAACCTTGCCAGCTTCCATCCAGGGCGGAGAGCTGTGCGTGGAGGGTAGAGATCTCCATTTGGAGTCTGCCGATTGTGGATTGAATGTGGCTATTTGCGGCAAGAACTTGCTCGCTGTCTACTGAGAAAAATGGCATAGCCTCGATAATTCCTTCAATCCCAGAGGCGCTTGTTTCCCGTTGCTTAGCTTGTGGACAACTGCTTGTTTTGAGTCAGTGTTAGCGGGAGGGTGAATCTGAAGGTTGCCCCTCCACCTGGGGTTTTCTCGACCCAAATCTCACCCTCGTGCGCATTGACGATGGATTTCGCAATGGCCAGGCCTAGGCCAGAGCCACCGGTTTCTCGGTTTCTTGAGTTATCTGCTCGGTAGAAGCGCTCAAACACTTGACTGCGCAAGGATTCTGGAATGCCTTCACCTCGATCGATTACAGCGATCTCTGCAGAGTCGTTCTTGGTCTTAAGGACCAGGCTGACAGTTGAACCTTCGGGCGCAAATCTTGATGCATTGGCGAGCAAATTGGTTAGCACTTGCTTGATTCTGTCGGAATCAAAAGTTGCCTCCAGGGTGGCAGGTCCGGAGTAGTCGAAAGTCAGATTCGGCGACGCAGCCCTGGCATCCTTGAGCGCCTGTTCACAAAGCTTAGTTAGGTCTGAGGTTGTGAGTTTTAGGTTCCCCTGCTCATCCATTCGAGTCAAGGTCAATAAGCTCTCCACCAAACCGCTCATTCGAATCGCCTCCGACTCGATTCGCTGCATGGCTTCTCCAACATCTGACTTTTTCTTCAGAGCGCCCATTCTGTAAAGCTCGGCGTAGCCTCGGACTGTAACCAGTGGCGTCCTTAGCTCGTGGCTTGCGTCGGAGACAAATCTGCGCATCTGATCCAGGGTTTTGTCTCTTCCCTTGACCGCCCCCTCCATCGAATCAAGCATGGAGTTCAGTGCGCGGTTGAGCCTGCCAATCTCGGTTTTCCCGTGACCTTCCAGAAGCCTTGATGAAAACTTTCCGCTTCTGACAGCGCTTGCGGTGCGCTCAACTTCCTTCAGGGGGCGAAGCGCCGAGGTAATCGTCAGCCAGATACTTAGGCCCGAAAGCACGATCAGAAAGATTCCGAAACGTCCTCCAATCACGCCGTACTCTTGGATGATCTGTCGGTTGGTTTGAGTTGGGAGCGCTACCACAACCGAGCCGTTGGCTCTTTGCAATGGAAGCGCCACAATGCGCCAGTTATCGTCCCTACCAATTCCGGACTCGACCTCAACCTCAAATGGAAGCCCATTGGTGGCAAGGACAACATCCAAGGTCATGGAGGAAAAGTTGGGAACCTCACGGTTACTTCCCGTGGAGCTAACTAAACCTAAGTACTGATCCCCATCGGCATCCAGGATGGCGATGTAGTAGTCCGAAGGCAAGGAGGGGAGAGTCAAGTCTCCACGATTCACACGCTCTTCCAGGCGAAGAGGGTTCTCCCCGCGCAACGAGTTAGCGGTTGTGGTGAGCAAGGTGTCAGTGTTCTGCTGAAGGTATGTGCTCAAAAGTGCAACGGTTCCGGCACTTGAGACAGAGAGCAAAAGTCCAATCAGCCCCACCGACATTGCTGTCAGCTTGGCGCGGAGTGAGACTCTTTGCCAAGCGGTCAGCAGTCTTTGCTTCAAGTTATCCCTTTGGGCCCTTCAGAAGATATCCGACACCGCGCTTAGTCACGATCATAGGTTCCGAGGAAACCGGATCCAACTTCTTGCGCAGGTAAGACACGTAGCTTTCAACGATACCCATTTCACCGTTGAAGTCATACTCCCAGACGTGGTCAAGTATTTGTGCTTTTGTTAGGACTCGGTTTGGGTTCTGCGCCAGATAGCGCAGCAACTGGTATTCGGTAGGGGATAGGTCAACAAATTGCCCACCAACGGTAACCTCGTGAGCATCTTCATTG
>CAYTOH010000145.1:0-2709 GCA_964439375.1 uncultured Aquiluna sp. | reverse complement strand
GGACAATGCCAAGGCTGACGATTCCCAGCAATCTTTCAACTCCGTTGAGTCTCCACAGGACGGAAAAACCGAGACCCATGAAAAAGAGCGTTCCTACGACCCACGCCCAGGAGACGATTTTGCCAGCGCCACCATAGATGAGGTCAAAACCCTCTTGAGTTTGAACGGTCGACTTGAAGGGGTGCTTCTGACTCCAAGGATTCCTTGCCATGGTCCCATTTGCTACAGGACCAAACCACGGTGACCAGTAATAGAGGGCCTTTCGCGCCATCAATGGCGCAGCTTCTCCGGGATTGCTTAGATACCAGTCAACGACACACCTAACGACAGCATTATCCTTTTCGGCAGCCGTGCCTTCGACTTCAGGGCATTTCAATTGCGTAGCTTCATTTACATAACCGCCAGAAGCACCAGGTCCAGCACCGATTCGCATGGTAACGCCAAGATTTGTGGAGATGGAAGCTTGATCCGTTGCAATGATGTTTCTTGCAACAAGTAAAGCAGGGAAAAACAGAGTGAGTCCGACGGTCGTGGCCAAGAAGGCAACAGCAACGACCTTGGTTCGAGTTGCGATCGCCCAGAAGAAGAAGAGGACAAATCCAGAGACCACCATCCTGGGTTGCATGAAGGAGGCTAGAGAAAGAGCCAGAGCTGCAAGGACTGCCTCTTTACTCCACCACGACACCTTCTTCGCGTGAAACTCTCTGATCATGAGACCAACAGCGAAGAGGAGAAGTGCTGCGACGAAACTCTCATAACCAATGGAATAGGTTCCGAACGCAAGTGTCGGATTGAAAGCGAGAATCAGAGCGATCACCACAGCGAACCTCTTCAGTCTCGTCCTCGCCAGGCAATCGACGAAGAATGCGGTGGCTAATGCATAGACGATTGTTTGGATCAAGCCCGTCGAGACCAAAGTGAGAGAGCGAAAAGGAAGACCGAAGACATAGAGAAGTATTGGATATCCAGCCGGCCAGTAATTGAGAATCCCCTCTGGGGAGAATATTCCGTCTCGAACGAGCGCATTCAACCCCGAGACATAATTCTCACCATCTGCGCCAAGCCAGAAGTTGGCCAATCTGTACTGGTTTGGATCTATTCCGGGCCAAGCTATCGCCGGAATTCGAAGGATGAATACGACCTTGAGTAGGAATGCGGCAAGTGGAATCAAAAGAAGGTTTCTTCGATAGGGATTACCACCCGTCAGGCTAGAGAGAAATCCACTCTTGTCTCTCCTGGATGCGCTTCGTGCTCGCCGCTGAGGAGTCTTTCGTCGACTATTGCCCATGTTCTCAAACTACCTAATCTCTTCGAATGCGAATCCAGATTCAGGCTCTAACTTCTCAACTCTCGCAAATACGCGTTCGATCTGAGTCACTGCGTCGCCTAGTAAGTCCCGATAATCGATAGAGACTGCAAGTGCTTCCTCCGAAGACAGTGGGAAATCCGGATCAGAACCTAGGTCCGCAAAGAAGGAATGTCTCTCGCCTCTTCTTGTTCTCTCTAGAGCAGAGAGTGCATGTCTTTGGATGATCTTGTGAGCAGATTCCCTTCCTACGCCACGCTTTACAGCCTCCATCAGAAGATGTGTTGTAGATGCAAAAGGCAGTTGGTTTTCGACCTCTCTTGCTATGGTCTCGGGGAAGACTTGCAACTCCTCAATCACAGTGGCGGTAGTTTGCAGAATCCCGTCAATGGTGAAGAAGGCATCGGGCAGTGCCACTCGCCGGACTACGGAGCAGGAAACGTCTCCTTCATTCCATTGATCCCCCGCAATCTCCGCCAACATCGACAGGTACCCCTTGAGAACCACTGCTAATCCATTGATGCGCTCTGAAGAACGTGCGTTCACCTTGTGGGGCATTGCTGAAGATCCCACTTGACCTTCTGTGAACCCCTCTGAGACAAGACCGAGTCCCGACATCAACCGGATCAAAATCGCAAGATTGGATGGGGCTGCTGATAACTGAACCAGAGTCGAGATAACTTCGAAGTCAATAGATCGCGGGTAGATCTGCCCGGTAGAGTCCAAAACACGAGCGAAGCCAAGAGACTTGGAAATCTCAGACTCGATTCGGGGGGTCTTATCTCCAACCAGATTCCGCAAATCTTGAGACGTGCCGACAGGTCCGCGTAACCCACGGAGCGGAAACCGCGAAATCAAAGAGTCAAGTCTTTCAAGGGCAAAGAGAAGTTCCTCTGCAATCGTCGCAAGTCTCTTACCGAGAGTGGTCAACTGTGCAGGAACATTGTGTGACCTGCCAACGACCACCAGTTCCTTGTATGACACCATCTTCTCCGCCAGGAGGGCGAGAAGTGCGACAACTTCGTTTCGCACTAGAAGCAAGGAGTCCCGAATCTGACTCAACTCGACGTTCTCAGTAACATCTCGACTCGTGAGACCAAGGTGAATGAGTTGCAAGCCTGCCAAAGAATTGAATTCATCGATTCTCGCCTTGACGTCATGCTTCAGCACTCGCTCCCGTTGATCTATCGAAGCTAGATCAATCTGGTTGATACATGACTCATAGCGCGCAACATCCTCGGTTGAGATCTCTAAACCAGAATTGCTCTGAGCCTTCATCACTTCAACCCAAAGGCGCCTTTCCCGGCTTATCTTCTCTTCACGAGACCAGATGCGCCGCATCGCCTTGGATGCATAGCGATCGGCCAATACATTCAAGATTAGGTCTTCGTTTTGGCTCATGC
>CAYTOH010000144.1:0-2721 GCA_964439375.1 uncultured Aquiluna sp. | reverse complement strand
GGTTCTGCACCACTTTGGTTCCCCAGTCGCGGCCCAAATCGCCTCGAATTGTTCCAGGAGCAGCTGTGGTTGGGTCTGTCGGGCCGGCAAGTACCCTGAATCCCTCAATTACGCGATGTCCTGTTAGCTCAATTGCCACTACATCGCCGGAGAGCATGAACTCCATCAGGGGCTCGTAAAAGTGCTTACCCTCGTGCTCCGCATAATGCTGGGCAAGTAGTTCGCGGGTCGGCGTAAGTTTTCTAAGCTGAGCGACTACATAGCCCTTTTGCTCGCACCTGGCGATAATCTCGCCAATTAGATTGCGACGCACGCCATCTGGCTTCACCAAAACAAGGGTGCTCTGAGTCATTCCTGCTCCTTTATCTTCAGGTAGTTTGCCCTGGCCTTGTCAATTGTCCCGCCTGCAATCATGGCCCAAATCCACATTCCAACCAAGATTGAACCAATCAGGAACATCCCCCAGAGCCAAAAGCCGCTCACCAACAAAAGCGCTTGTAAGAACCAGCCGAAGGCATAGCCGCCAGGCCTTCCCAAAATGGCAGGTGTCAGGATCATGGCAATCGAAACAGAAATGCCAATCCCCCAAACCCACTCGGCCGGCGCGACCTCAAGCCCAAAAGCAGCGAGTGTTGCAAAGAAAACAACTATCGATTGAAAGCTCAGCACAATAGCGCCAAGGGCTCGCCTCGAAGACTTAGGTTTTTGTGACTTTGGAATCTTGGAATTACTCATCGACATCATCTTCCCTCAGCATCCCGAGAATTTCCCCAACAAGATATAGCGAGCCGCTAACTACTCCCACTGCCTCCGCACCCTCGACCCTTGCAATTAGCTCCTGGTAGGCAAGGCTCGCCGTCGGTTCAACAAGCAATACATTGATCCCGACATCCTCTAGGGCATCGGCAAACTCTTGAGCGGGCAACGCCCGCGGCCCAGGAGCTTGAGTGACAATCACCGACTCAAAGCACTTGGAGAACTCACTCGCGGTGCCATGAACATCCTTGTCAGACAAGATCGCGACCATTCCGATCACCTCTCGACCAGGGAAGTGGAAATTGAGAGCTTTTGCTAGAGCTAAAACCCCGGCAGGGTTATGTGCCCCATCCAGTAGAACTGTCGGAGACTTTGAAACAATGTGCAAACGTCCCGGTGAGACCGCGTCGACCATAGCCTGGCGGAGGACCTCATCGTCAATAGATCTTTGACCAGAGCCCAAGAAGGCCTCAACTGCTGCAATTGCTGTGGCTGCATTCTCGGCTTGATGAGCCCCAAGAAGAGGCATCCAAAGCTGCGGGTACTCCCCAGCTAATCCCTGAACTGAGAATCTCACCCCATAGCCATCGGCCGACACATCACTAAAGCCGAAATCCACACCGCTAAACAGGACCTCTGCCTTTTCAGCGAGTACGGCTCTAGCTTCTGGAGTTTGTGGAGATGAAACCACTATCGAACCAGGCTTGATTATTCCGCTCTTGGTTTGGGCTATTTCTGCGATTGTGCTGCCAAGGGATTTCTGGTGATCTAGGTCGATAGCGGTGAATACCGCGACATCCGCAGTCGCAACATTCGTTGCATCCCACTCACCACCCATGCCGACTTCAAGAACCAAGACATCAATCGCTTCGTCGCTGAAGACCTGAAACGCTAGGGCTGTCATTGCCTCAAAGAAGGTCAACGCATTTTCCCCGGCCGCGAATAGTTCGGCATCAGCCAACTCAAGAAGGGGTTTGTTTTGAAAGTAGGTCTCTACAAAGAGATCATCCGAGATGGGCTCACCATCTATTGCTATCCGCTCGTTGAAGCTGATCAAGTGAGGTGAGGTGAGACGCCCAGTCCTGAGGCCGTGCTCTCTCAAAATCCGCTCAATGATGCGAGAGGTTGAGGTCTTGCCATTGGTGCCGGTTATGTGAATAATCCGGTAGTTGTTTTGTGGGTCACCCATCACCTCAACAGCTCGAGCAGTTGGGGCAAGGCGAGGGCGAATCTGGTTCTCAGGCTGCCTTGCGTAAAGCTCTGCAAGGACGGCCTCCATCTTTGGTGAAGAGCTAGCCAATTTTAGAAAGCTCGATTCCAACTGATCCATGCTCGCCGATCTGGACACCAGCTACATCGCCGACTCTGATCTCAAGACTTAGAGCTAATACCTCTGCCGCAATCAACTCACGGTGCTCTTCTAGGGCAACCAGACTCTCTTTGTCAGCAATCAGGCTGAGCTTGATTCGGTCTGACACGTCCAGTCCGGCATCTTTTCTCGCCTGTTGAATGTGACGAATTGCATCTCGAGCAGCACCCTCGCGCTCAAGCTCCGGAGTCACCTTTGTATCAAGCAAAACAAACCCGGTGCTGGTAATGCCGACTCTGAAGTCATCACTGATTGCCGCAGCGGTCATTGACAGCTCGTATTCGCCATCAATCAATTCGGTGCCATCGACTACAACCGTTGCTCCAACTGACGACCAGTTACCAGCTTTAGCTTCTCGAATAATGCGCTGAACTTCTCCCCCAACTCTTGGCCCCAAGACTCTGGCATTGATAGACAGAGATTTTGTTAGGCCAAATCTAGAGGCAACCTCCTCGGTTGCTGGGACAACGCTCACCCTCTTCACATTCAACTAGACAGCGATTAGGTCTGCATAGCCGGAGAGTTTGGTCGAGTTGCTCGCGATGGTTAGCTCTGCAAGCGGCAGCCTGACCCTGAGGCCGGCCGCCTTCCTCAGG
>CAYTOH010000143.1:0-2728 GCA_964439375.1 uncultured Aquiluna sp. | reverse complement strand
AGGCACCACCGGCTAGCCAGAGCAGCACCAAACCAGAGCTGATTGGACTTAGCTCTAAGACGTTTTGCAACCACAGTGGGATCGCGAACAACAGACCGAACTCGCCCATCGAAATTATTAGGGCTGCAATCGAACCGTTACGGAACGAGGTGATGCCAAAAAGACTAAGGTCCAAAAGCACACCCTTGCCGCGCTTGGCGCGGTCCAGCTCCCAGGCCACAAACAGGACAGTTGAAAGTAGCGAGATGAGCAGTGCGACCGGAACCACCGAGATGGCATCCTCCGGCCAAACCAGGCCGAAGAGCTCAAACCGCTTATTTGGGTTTTGCTCCCACCAGCCATAGACGCGACCTTCGATGAGGCCAAACACCAACGTGGCAAACATCACAACGGAGAGTGCTGCTCCAACTATGTCGAGCTTGGATTTGATTGCAGCCTTTGACTCGGGAACGGTGAGTAGCAGTCCAATAAGAATCAGAATCCCTATTGGCAAGTTGATCAAAAATGCCCAGCGCCACGAAAAGTCAGTCGCAAGCCAGCCACCGAGCACTGGACCGGCGGCAACCATGCCACCGATGGTAGCTCCCCAAATGCCGAAGGCGATGCCGCGCTCCTTGCCCTGGAAGTTCGCATTAACCAGCGAAAGTGTGGTTGGCAAAACCATCGAGCCACCAATGCCTTGGATGACGCGGGCCATGATCATCTCGCTGGCGGATTCTGTTTGCCCAGCCCAAACCGAGCTGACAATGAAAATCGCAACGCCGATGATGAGTAGTTTGCGGCGACCAATCTGGTCGCCGAGTGAACCCCATATCAAAAGCAGTGCTGCAAAAACCAGAACATAGCTCTCCTGAACCCATTGCACTTCGGTGCTGGTGAGGGAGAGGTCGGTGATGATGGCTGGGAAGATGGTATTGACGATGGTGCCATCAATAATCACGATCGAAATGGCCATTGAAATCACGACTAGGCCGAGCCAACGATTCTGAAGTTTCACAAGATTCCTATTCGGTCAACCACCAATTCAATTCCCACACAGATAGTGTTTGGCTGTGCTGACAACCCAAAACCTACTCGCATTTCTCGCAGTCGCGCTGGTCATCATCGTTATTCCTGGACCTAGTGTCGTATTCACGATTGGCCGAGCCTTAGTTTTGGGTTCTGGTCCAGCTGTATTGAGCGTGCTGGGCAATGTATTTGGCGTTGGGGTTCAAATTCTGGCTGTCGCGTTCGGGGCGGGAACGCTCTTGGCACAGTTTCCGACCGCGTTTTTTGCAGTCAAGATTTTGGGAGCGCTGTTTCTGATTTATTTGGGAGCTGACGCATTCTGGAAGAGATCTGATCCCATAAAGCTTGCTGAAAACGAAACCTACAGCCGCAAGCGAATCCTCTCGCAGTCCTTTGTCGTTGGCATCACAAACCCAAAGACCATTGTGTTTTTTCTGGCGGCCTTCCCGCAGTTTGTGACCCCGGGGGAGAACCCGGTCGTGCAGATGCTCATTATGGGCTTGATCTTTTCGGTGATCGGGTTTTTCTCGGACTCGATCTGGGCTCTGGCAGCTGGCACGGCTAGGCACTGGTTTGGTCGCAGCCAGTCCAGGCTCGCAGTGCTTCGGGGCGCCGGAGGTTTATCCCTTGCACTTCTCGGCCTCTACATGGCTTATGAAGCGCTAATGACTGGGATCTAGCCGGCGGCTAGCAGGGCGCATGCGCCAAGGGCTATGGCAATACCCAGAGTTTGTGATTTCGCGATCTTTTCTTTGAGAAAGATTCTTGCCAAGACGATTGTGCCAACCGGGTAGAGCGAGGTCAGCACAGCTGCAATTGCGAGAGCTCCCTCACGAGTTGCGATCAGGAAAAAGACGTTGCCAAGGACATCTCCGACACCAGCAATCAATATCAAAGCAAAGAGTTTGGGTGTGAAAATCTCCCGCTCGAGGATGCGCTCCTTGTTTCTCAAAAACAAGATAAGCAGTCCTGCAAACAGCAGGGTCACTCCCACAACTCTCATCACAACTAGCGGAGCAAGTCCAGAGTCCGGGTCAGTGGCATCCAAGAACAAAAAGATCCCTGCGAACCCAAGCCCTGCGCCCAAGGAGTAGATGGTGGCCAAGACTGAGGGGAGCCGGACCTGGTCCCCGGGAACAAATGCAACGAGAACGACCGCAACCAAAATCATTGCGACTGCAACCCAGGCAAATGAAGAGAGTGCTTGCCCGGTTGCGGCATCAAAGACGACCGGGATCATTGCGCTCATGACCGCCGTGAGGGGTGAAACTATTGAGATGGGGCCAAGTGCCAGTGCTGCGTAGAGGCAGCTAATTGCTACCGCCGAGCTAATCCCTGCGTAGATGCTGGTTTGAATAGTTGCCTGACTAAATTCAGCACCCAGTGGTACTGACAGCAAAACTGCGAAGACCAAACCGACTGAGAAGGCAACTGCAGTTACCGCGAGTGCTCGAACCTTCTTGGCTGCAAGTGCGCCAACGAAATCAGCCAGACCATAAGAAAAGGCGGACAGTAGCCCGAAAAAGATCGTCACTGTCCGCCTTCCTAAAGCGGTGGCTCCGACGGGCGTCGATCCCGTGACCTCACGATTTTCAGTCGTGCGCTCTACCAACTGAGCTACAGAGCCTGGAGAGAGAGCTCCCCATCAGATCCACGAGTGGACTGAGCGACTCCGACGGGACTTGAACCCGCGACCTCCGCCGTGACAGGGCGGCGCGCT
>CAYTOH010000142.1:235-2741 GCA_964439375.1 uncultured Aquiluna sp. | reverse complement strand
CAGGCTCTATGGTATTTGCCTTGAGTGCTCGTGCCAAACCCTGGAGAAAAATTACCCCGATGACCACAATGGTCCAGGCTAAATCCAAAGCCACTGGGCCCATTCTGAGTGGCGGCACAAAACGCCTGACGAGCTTCAGTGGCGGGTCGGTGATGGTGTAAGCGAAGTCCAAAATCGGCATGATTGCGACCGGTGGGCGCCAGCCTGGCTTGACGCTCATGATTAGGTCAACTACAAAGCGTGCAAGCAGTGCGTAGAAGTAAAACTGCAGAATCCAATAAAGTGCGGTTCCAATTAGGCCCATGATTAGTTCATAAGGTCTGAGTTGAGCTCTGGATCCTCATCGGTGTCAGAGATGGCCACATGCGCTGGGGTGAGCAGGAAAACCTTCGGGGTCACGCGCTTCATCTGACCCTCTAGGCCCTCTTTCAATCCGATCATGAAGTGGAACATCTTTGTGGCATCAGATTCGCTCAGGGCGGCAATGTTGACGATAACCGGAATACCCTGTCGGAAGTTCGCGGCAACCTCTTTGCCGTCGGCGTAGGACTGCGGGTCTAAGGTCATAATCTCTGACATATCCCCGGCGCGACGGCGCGCTGTGGTTGGTCTGGGCTTGGCAGCGGGCTCAGAGGAAGTCGACTCGCCCGGTCCAAAACCAAAGAAAGTTAAAACTGAATTCAAAGCGCCCATCAAAAACTCCTTAGCTTGCTCCAAGACTAGGCGGAATAGTCTCTTGGACCCGTGATTTTCGAACCAACGCGAATGTGTGTCGCGCCAAGCTCCAACGCGATTTTGTAGTCCTCGCTCATTCCGATAGACAGACCAAAAGCACCTGGGGCGTACTCCAAAAACTTCTGTTGAATTTCAAGCACTTTCTCAAACTCTTGCCTGGGGTCTTCCCCGAGCCCGGCAACCGCCATGAGCCCAACCAGCTGAATCTGATTTACCTCAAGCACCATCGAAGTTAGGCGTTCAAGGTCCGCCGGCAGTACTCCCCCTCGGTTAGGGTCATCCGTCAGATTTAGTTCAATAAAACCCTGAATCCTTTTGTCAAACTTGGGAAGTTGTTTCGCAAGCTCTCTGACCAAAGACTCACGGTCGATGGAATGAATAGCGCTGGCGTAGCTCAGCACTGACTTGACCTTGTTGGTCTGGAGTTGACCTACAAAGTGCCATTTGATCTCTACGTCTGGACGAAGTGTCTGAACCGCTGCAGCCTTGGCAGAGGCCTCTTGATCTCGGTTCTCGCCAAAGTCTCTCGCACCAAGGTCAATCAGTTCTGCTACTAACGCCGCCGGGTGGTTCTTGGTTACTACCACCAGCTGAGCCGGGCCAAAAGCCGAGTGGGCCCTAGCCGTATCGGCTAGGACCCCCTCGTAACGAGTTCTTAGGTTCAACGGAAGAATTCTGGAAGATCCAGATCATCTCCGAAGCCAGAGTTAGAGCTTGGTTGCGAAACTGAAACCTCCACCGGCTGCATTGCTGAGAAGTTCTCCTGCGCCTCAGCTGCTGGAGCCTCTGGCTCAACTTCGCTCACGATTGGTGCAACAGCGGTAGCGGCTGCGGCAGCAAGTGCTGCTTGACCTAGTGATGCAGCCTCAAACTTGCGGTAGGTGGGCTCGCCACCGTCAAATCCAGCTGCAATCACGGTGATTCTGACTTCGTCACCCAAGGTGTCCTCGATGGTGGCTCCAAAGATGATGTTTGCCTCAGGGTGGACAGCTTCCTGAACCAGTCTGGCCGCATCGTCAATCTCGTGCAGACCTAGGTCCGAGGCACCTTGATTCAGAAGCAATACTCGGTGGGCACCCTCGATGGTGGCCTCAAGTAGTGGCGATGAAACCGCAATTTCGGCTGCTCTGACCGCACGGTCCTCACCCTTAGCCGTTCCAATACCCATGAGCGCGCTTCCGGCCCCCTGCATAACCGACTTCACGTCGTTGAAGTCCAGGTTGATCAGACCCGGCACCACGATCAGGTCGCTAATACCCTGCACACCTGCTCGAAGCACGTCATCGGCAGTGATGAAGGCCTCGATGGCGGAGATTTTCTTGTTGGTCATCTCCAAAAGACGCTGGTTTGGAACCACGATTAGGGTGTCAACCTCTGCGCGCAAAGCCTTGATACCCTCATCGGCCTGCACCGCACGGCGTTTTCCTTCAAAGTTGAAAGGTCGAGTAACGACTCCGACGGTTAGCGCGCCCAGGCGCTTGGCAATTCTTGCCACCACTGGAGCTGCACCGGTTCCGGTGCCGCCACCCTCACCTGCGGTAACAAAGACCATGTCAGAACCCTTGATAGCGGATTCGATCTCACTCTCGTGCTCCTCAGCGGCGCGGCGGCCAACCTCTGGGTCTGCGCCCGCTCCAAGGCCGCGAGTAATGTCTCGACCAATGTCTAGCTTCACATCAGCATCACTCATAAGTAGCTGCTGGGCATCGGTGTTGACCGCGACAAACTCAACTCCGCGAAGACCAGAAGCGATCATTCGGTTCAATGCGTT
>CAYTOH010000142.1:0-225 GCA_964439375.1 uncultured Aquiluna sp. | reverse complement strand
AGTTCGGTGCCTGTGACACTGTTGCCTCCTGGAGCGAAAACCCTACAGCTAAGGCTGAGGCTTAGCTTTTAATCGAGTTTTCGAATTGCGCCAAGAAGGTAGAACGCCAAAGGCTAATTCGAACCCTTTGGCTTGGGCGTGTCGCAAACATAGAAATTGGGGTGGGTTACCACGGGAGCAATCGGAGATTACACGTCCACGACAACCGAATCTTTCAACCCCGAC
>CAYTOH010000141.1:0-2796 GCA_964439375.1 uncultured Aquiluna sp. | reverse complement strand
GGGTGTGTTCACCACCCAAATTCTTGGTCAAATCGCTGCATTCTTGGCTGGCTTTGCAGTCTTGACTTTGATAGTTGGTATCGCACTGGGGTTTGCCTGGAAGACCAGGCCCGTTTACATCCGAATGCCTGAAGAGTCACCCTTTGCTGTGTATCAGCAGATGATTGAAGGCCTAAGAAAAATTGTGATGATTGGCCTTCCTGTCGTTTTGGGAATTTTCGGAGGCTTGATTGTGGCGAGGGATTGGCAGACTGCGGCCCTCTTCGTAACGGGAACGGACTTCGGCAATCCAGACGCCCAATTTGGCCTCGACCCATCCTTCTACGTTTTTGATTTGCCTTTCTACACCCTGCTTGTTGGATACCTATCTGGCGTTTTGCTCCTGGCAGCGCTGGTAAACGGTGCAGTTCACTTGATTTATGGCGGTATCAGATTCACTGGACGAGACATTCAGGTTGCCAAGCCCGCCAGAATTCAGCTCGCAATCCTTGTTGCCCTTTACCTTGCTGCTCAGGCAGTTAGCTTGTGGTTAGATCAGTACCGAACTGTTACCACCTCAGGCTCTTTGTTCACCGGCGCCAATTACACGGATGCAAACGCAATCATCCCTGGCCTTCAAATTCTTGCTCTGATCTCAGCGGTTGTTGCCTTGGCGTTCTTGGTCACGGCATTCATCGGTCGCTGGAGAATTTCGATTATTGCGACCGCCCTGATGGTTGTTTCTTCTGTCGTGGTGAGCGGTCTTTACCCATGGATCGTTCAAACCTTCCAAGTCGTTCCAAACGAACGAACTCTCGAGGGTCCGTACCTTCAGCGCAACATCGATGCAACTCGAATTGCATTTGGGTTGGACAAGGTTGAGGTTGTTGAGTACGACGCCAAGGTTGTAGCCGAAAAGGGCGCGTTGCGCAACGATGCAAACACCACGGCACAGATACGAATCCTGGACCCCGCTTTGGTTAGTGACGCATTCCGCCAGCTCGAGCAGTTCCGCCAGTACTACAGCTTCCCCGACCGCTTGCATGTCGACCGCTACATGATTGATGGCAAGATCCAGGACACAGTTGTTGCAGTGCGAGAGCTAAACCAGGCCGGTCTTGGCGAGTCGCAGTCTTGGTACAACTCGACCATTGTGTACACGCATGGCTTTGGTTTCGTGGCCGCTTACGGAAACAAACGCGACACCGACGGTAAGCCGCTGTTCTTACAGGCCGGTATCCCTCCAGTTGGATCGCTCGGTGAGTTTGAGCCACGGATTTACTTCGGTCAGAACTCCCCGCTGTATTCCATTGTCGGGGCACCTGAGGGCTCTGAGCCTCTTGAGTTCGACTTCCCAGCGGGGCAGGATGGTGAGCGCGAGACTTACACAACCTTCACCGGTGACGGCGGTCCGCGAATTGGGGACATCCTCACCCGGATTGCCTATGCCTTGAGATTCCAGAGCGAGCAGATCCTGCTATCTGACGCAATTAACGCTGAGTCACAGATTCTTTACAACAGAGACCCTGCTACCCGAGTTGCTGAGGTGGCCCCTTATCTGACGCTGGACAGCGAGGTCTACCCAGCCATTGTGGATGGTCGAATCAAGTGGATTGTCGATGGCTACACCACTTCGGATCAATTCCCATACTCAAACCTGGAGGCTTTCAATAGGGCCATCCTGGACTCTTCCTCTCAGGGTTTCAGGACTGGAGCGGGAAACGTCAACTACATCCGCAACTCAGTCAAGGCAACGGTTGATGCCTATGACGGCAAAGTTGAACTCTTTGCCTGGGATGAGCAAGATCCAATCCTCAAGTCTTGGATGCAGGTGTACCCAAACACCGTCAAGCCAAAGTCTGAAATGAGCGCGGATCTCATGGCACACGTTCGCTATCCATCTGACCTATTCAAGGTTCAGCGCTCAATTCTGGGTCGCTACCACGTGACCGACGCCGGATCTTTCTACTCACAACAGGACGCCTGGATGACTCCAAACGACCCTGTTCAGGGAGAAGGCCTTGGCGCGTTGCAGCCGCCTTACTACCTGACCATGAAGGCACCGGGAGAGACCGACAGCGCCTTCTCGCTCTACTCGACCTTCATTCCCCAGTCAGCGGGAGCAACAACCCGTAACGTACTTACTGGCTACTTGATTGCCAATTCGGATGCGGGCACGGAGGCCGGCAAGGTTTCCGAGAACTTTGGAAAGCTCACACTGCTGAACTTGCCTCGAGAGACCATCGTGCCGGGCCCAGGTCAGGTGCAGAACAACTTCAACGCGGACAGCAACGTCTCTTCACTTCTCAACCTATTGAGGCAGGGATCCACTCGAGTATTGAATGGAAACCTATTGACTCTTCCAGTTGGCGGCGGTCTGCTTTACGTTCAGCCGGTCTACGTTGAGTCAACCGGCGAGACCAGCTATCCGCTGCTTCAGAAAATCCTTGTTGCTTTCGGTGATCAGATCGCCTTCGAGGACACGCTTGAGCAGGCGCTAGACGTTCTGTTTGGTGGAGATTCTGGCGCTGAGCCAGCGCCAGGCCCAGTGCCTGGTGAACCAGGCGGTGGAACCGGAACCGATTCTGGCGAGGGTGCTGCATCTAACCCCGCCCTACAAGCCGCTCTGAACGCTGCTAACCAAGCCCTAGCTGACAAGCAAGCGGCACTTAGCGCAGCGGACTGGACTGCATTTGGAGAAGCAGACGCGAGACTAGCCAGAGCAATCCAGGATGCGTTGGCTGCACTAGACGAATAATCTGCGGTCTGCTACTGTAGGAACTTCGCCGCGGGGTGGAGCAGTTCGGTAGCTCGCCG
>CAYTOH010000140.1:0-2844 GCA_964439375.1 uncultured Aquiluna sp. | reverse complement strand
TTCAGCTTGGGAATACGGTCCGCTCGTTGTTGAGCTTAAGGAGAAAATCAAGCGACAGTGGTGGAAATCAATGGTTTCCGGCCGCGAGGATGTCGTTGGGCTAGATTCCTCCATCATTCTTCCTCGCAAGGTTTGGGAAGCCTCTGGGCACGTTGAGGCCTTTGTTGATCCGCTTATTGAGTGCACCTCTTGTAATCGCCGTTTCCGCCAGGATCATCTGGAAGAAGCATTTGAGGAGAAAAAGGGCAGGGCTCCGTCCTCGATGAGCGAGATTGCCTGCCCAAACTGCGGTAATCGGGAGATTTGGACTGAGCCAAAGAGTTTCAATGGGCTTTTGAAGACCAGCTTGGGTCCTGTCGAGGACGAAAGTGGAATGCACTACCTTCGGCCTGAAACTGCCCAGGGAATCTTTGTCAATTTCAACAACGTTCTGAATGCCGCCCGTATGAAGCCACCGTTTGGTATCGGTCAAATGGGAAAGAGTTTCAGAAACGAGATTACGCCCGGCAACTTCATTTTCCGAACCAGGGAGTTCGAACAGATGGAGATGGAGTTCTTCGTTAGGCCTGGAGAAGATGAGAAGTGGCACGATTACTGGATTGAACAGCGCTTCAACTGGTATGTCGACCTAGGAATCAACCCAGAGAACCTTCGACTCTTTGACCACCCGAAAGAGAAACTTTCCCACTACTCAAAGCGCACGGTTGACATCGAATACAGATTTGGCTTCCAAGGAAGCGAGTTTGGAGAGCTCGAGGGTATCGCAAACCGCACCGATTTCGACCTGAAGACCCACTCAGAGGCGTCCGGCGTTGACCTGAGTTACTTTGACCCAACCGAAGAGAAGCGTTGGACCCCTTACGTAATTGAACCGGCCGCTGGCCTGACACGCTCGCTTATGGCTTTCTTGGTTGACGCTTATGCCGAGGACGAGGCTCCTAATGCCAAGGGTGGGGTTGACACCAGGACAGTGCTGAGGCTCGATTACAGACTGGCCCCGGTAAAGGCAGCTGTGCTGCCACTAAGCCGTAACGATGACCTCAACCCAATTGCTCGTGACCTAGCGGCAGACTTGCGCCAGATCTGGAACATCGACTTTGATGACTCTGCAGCGATTGGAAGGCGCTATCGCCGTCAGGACGAAATTGGCACCCCGTTCTGCATAACAGTCGACTTTGATACTCCAACGGAGCATTCTGTGACAGTCCGTGAGCGCGACACCATGGCACAAGAGCGAGTTTCTATGTCTCAATTGAGTACTTACCTATTCGAGAGGCTAAAGGGCTAGTTGGGTCTTCAATACGGTAAGCATCAGATTGCGGTTCCAGTTGTCTTGGCTCCAATGGCTGGCATCACCAACACTGCTTTCAGAAGGCTGTGCCAAGAGTATGGGGGCGGACTCTACGTCTCAGAGATGGTGACATCGCGAGCTTTGGTTGAAAGAACCGAAGAATCAATGCGACTTATTGGCCACCATGAGAGCGAGAAGATTCGCTCCGTTCAGCTATACGGTGTTGACCCAAAGACCATCGCTGAAGCCGTCACAATGCTTGTTGCCGAAGATAGGGCCGACCACATTGATCTCAATTTCGGTTGCCCGGTTCCAAAGGTGACCAGAAAGGGTGGGGGAGCGGCGCTCCCTTGGAAGTCGGATCTTTTCGCGGCAATTGTTACCTCTGCGGTCCGAGCAGCTGGCTCGGTTCCTGTGACGGTAAAGATGCGCAAAGGCATTGACTCTGACCACCTGACCTTCATCGATTCAGGTAAAGCGGCCAGAGATGCTGGAGTTGCTGCTGTGGCACTCCACGGGCGCACTGCTGCAGACTTCTATTCGGGCGCGGCCGACTGGGATGCGATTGGAGAGCTAAGGTCTGAACTACCGGATGTCCAAGTTCTCGGTAACGGAGACATCTGGTCCGCCAAGGACGCAGTTCGAATGATGAGCCAAACAGGTGTGGATGGAATCGTGGTTGGTCGCGGCTGCCTGGGGAGACCATGGCTATTTGCAGACCTCGAGAAAGCCATCTCTCGCTACCTTGCGGGTGAGAGTGACCCCGATGTTGACATTGTGATGCCGAATCTTGGTGAAGTGGCGGATGCGTTCTATCGCCACGCCGAATTGCTTGTCGAGTTTTTTGACAGTGAGGAACGCGCTTGTCGAGACATTCGTAAGCACGTTGCTTGGTACTTCAAGGGGTATCCAGTCGGCGGGGAGTTCAGGGCGGAGCTAGCTCAGGTTGAATCACTTCAGCACATGACAGAGATTCTTAGTCAACTGGATCGAACCATCCCATACCCCGGGGATGCTGCGGAAGGGCCGCGTGGCCGACTCGGCAGCGCGAAGGCTTGCTCGCTTCCGGAAAACTGGTTGCAGTCCAGGTCACTGAGCGGCGATAACCGTCTAGAGCTCTTAGCTGCAGAGCTCTCTGTGTCGGGGGGTTAGTTGTGAGTGAGTTTCTAGAGCCAGGATACAAAGATCAGGATCGCGAACGTTTTGTTTCTCAGCCGCTTTCCTCGATGGTTCGTCGAGGCGAGTTTGCCAGAGACCGAGCCAGGATCCTCCACTCCGCTGCCTTCAGGCGACTGTCCGCCAAAACACAGGTGTTGTCGCCATCATCGGGCGACTTTGCAAGAACAAGGCTCACACACTCGCTGGAGGTCGCTCAAGTGGGCCGTGAAATCGCGAGCGTCCTTGGCGTTGACCCTGATTTGGTCGACATGGCTTGCTTGGCTCACGACCTTGGACATCCTCCTTTTGGCCACAATGGCGAAAGTGCCTTGAACATGTGGGCAGCCTCATTCGGTGGTTTTGAGGGCAATGCCCAAACGTTCAGAATTCTGACT
>CAYTOH010000139.1:0-2869 GCA_964439375.1 uncultured Aquiluna sp. | reverse complement strand
TGAAGCGGACGTCTAGAAACTTAACGTCGTTGGCTTTGATGTAGGCCAGGACCTCAGAGGCTGTCTTGAACATCGGTGCGCCCTCTCTTGGGTGAGTTTGTTGATTCCCTATTGGAATAACAGAAATCTAGCGCCCTAATGTTTCAGAAATGTTAAGCCTTACGTTTCGGAGCACGAACCTTCATCGGGTCAATTCCCTTGGGAATCGGCAGGGCTGAAGCCGCCCCGAGGGATGAGAGGCGGTTTGCAACCGCCGACACCTCTGCCCTTGTCATCGTTTTCTTTAGTTTGTATACGGTCTTGAGGAGCTTGTGGAGGCGAACACCGCTGTCATCGGTTGCAAGCCGTAACTTGTGGATTGTGACACCGGGAGCAACGCGAAGTATTCTCCGACCCTCGTCATCCAGCATCTGGCCAAGTCTCACGCCATTTCCTTCGCCAATTAGGACAACACCCGCTGGGCCAACCATGCGATAAACCGCATCCTTTGTCTTGGCGTTTACCGCGACAGGCATAGGCGTTGCTCGCCAAGAACGCCTTATCTGGCTGTCCAAAACCGCTCCGGCCGCCCCCGCCTGGCCCTCTAGTCGCATGTAGGCGTTCTTCTCCGCCTTTTTGGACATGATTACCATGGCAACCAAGATGCCAGTTGTTACGCCTGTGAGCCCCCAAAGAACCATGCTCCAGATCGCGCCAGGATTGAATAGATAACCCAAGAGCAAACCAGTAGCGACCGAGATGAGAAAACCTAGTAGCGCTGCCCATGCGCTAGAGGGGTCTGACTTGGCCGTTATGCGGTAGACCCGCATCAGCTGTTTGAAGCGACCAGGGGCTTTCTTTGGTTTTTTCTCTTTAGGCATGACAGTCAGTTTAGCTAGGCAACGGCTGTGGCTTGATTGAATTCAAGCTTGTCGGCCAGATGTTTGAGTTCGGCGGGGATTTCCCGACCCTTGGCGAGCATGGACTTAGCCCAAAGACGACCAGCTCTATAGCTCGAACGAACTAGCGGGCCAGATAGCACTCCAAGATATCCCATAGCTTCGGCCTCTTTTGCAAGAGAAATAAACTCCTCAGGCTTCACCCAGCGCTCGACCGGGTGATGCCTAGGTGAAGGTCTCAAGTACTGGGTGATGGTAATAATGTCTGTCCCTGCCCCGTATAGATCCTGAAGCGCTTGCAGAATCTCAGGTACCTCTTCGCCCATTCCGAGAATGAGGTTTGACTTTGTGACCATTCCAGCATCTCTAGCCTGGGTAAGCACATCCAGGGACCGCTCGTAGCTGAAAGCAGGGCGAATCCGCTTGAAAATTCGCGGCACTGTTTCCACGTTGTGGGCGAATACCTCTGGTTTCGCGTCAAAAACCTTCTTTAGTAGCTCTGGTTTTCCCGAAAAATCAGGCACCAGGATCTCGACACCGGTACCCGGTGACTGCTTATGGATTTGGCGAATGGTTTCGGCATACAGCCAAGCACCCTCGTCAGGAAGATCGTCACGAGCTACTCCTGTGACAGTTGCATAGCGCAGGTCCATCTGCTTTACGCTCTCGCCGACACGCCTTGGCTCATCCGCATCAAAGGCAGCTGGCTTTCCGGTGTCGATCTGGCAGAAATCACACCTTCTCGTGCACTGAGAACCGCCAATTAAGAAGGGTGCTTCGCGATCTTCCCAACACTCGAATATGTTTGGGCAGCCAGCTTCTTGGCAGACCGTGTGAAGCCCTTGGTCCTTCACCAATGAATGCAGCTGGCGATACTCAGGACCCAACTTTGCCGTGGTTTTTATCCACACCGGCTTGCGCTCGAAGGGGCTTAGAGCAATACGAATCTCAAGCCGCAGCAGCTACCGCTCAGGCTTTTCTTCCAACTGGTATCTCTCCCATGTGAGTTGTTATAAGGGTAACTGCATCGGCAGGCGTAATTAGCTCTCCCGTGAGAACTGACAGCGTGGTGTTTGTAGCATCCGATATGCCGCAAGCAACGATGTGGTCATAGGGATCCAAGGAGTTCGAGCATTTGAGCGCGAAGCCGTGCATCGTCACTTTCTCGGCGAATCGAATACCGATAGCGGCTACTTTCTGTGTGCCTAGCACGGTCTCTACCCAAACGCCTGTGCGTCCAGGGACCCTGATGCCCTGGACACCAAAGTTTGCTATGACATCAATCAAGACCTGCTCTAGATACCTGACATAACCAACTACATCTATTGGCTGCGGCAGACGCATAATTGGGTAACCAATGAGCTGCCCTGGCCCATGCCAGGTGATCTTCCCACCTCGGTCGGTTTCGACAAAGTCAGATCCATCGTCTGGTAGCTCATGAGCTTCGGTTCTCTTGCCCGCTGTGTAAACAGGGGAGTGCTCGAGCAACAAAACAGTGTCTGGAGACGAACCGGAAACAACGGAGCGGTGAGTTTCACGCTGCAGTTGCAACGCTTCCCCATAGCTAACGAATTTTGGTGCGAGTCCGACCACTTTAAACTCAGGCATCGCACTCACCGAGGCTTTTCAACAGGTCAGCAAGCACTCGCTCCACGAGCCTCGGAATGCTGACACCATGAATAAATGACACTGAGAACCCTTCGCCTTAGAGACAGAATCATCGTGCTGGTGGGTCATCCCGCCAACCTAAAACTGCAAGCAAAGAAGACCGTGAGGGGCAGCTTTGCTCTGTACCTGCTAGATTCCGAGATTTGCGGCGAAAGCGGCAGTCTCCAGACGGGCCTTCACATCAGTCAAGAACCTAGAAGCATCAGCACCATCAATAGTGCGGTGGTCATACGACAGGGCAAGGTAAACCAACGACCTGATAGCAATTGACTCATTTCCTTCCGAGTCAGTTACGACCGCGGGGCGCTTGGAAACAATTCCAG
>CAYTOH010000138.1:0-2872 GCA_964439375.1 uncultured Aquiluna sp. | reverse complement strand
GTCGGAGGTCAATTCCTGGCTGACTTCGTGCCTGCGGACCAATCATGGGCGCACCTAGACATCGCAGGCCCAGCGAATAACGATGGCGCTCCGTACTCGGTAATTCCGAAGGGAGCATCAGGTGTGATGATTCGGTCACTGATTGCGGTCGCCCAGCAGCTTTCTCGGTAGTAGGCTTTAGCTGTTTCGCCGATTTTTGGAGCTCAATACACGATGGCTAATCACGACTTTGACCTGGTAATCCTAGGAAGTGGAAGCGGTGGTTACGCCGCAGCCCTACGCGCCGCTCAGCTTGGTATGACCGTTGCTCTAATTGAGCGCGACAAGCTCGGGGGAACCTGCTTGCACCGCGGTTGCATCCCTACAAAGGCACTGCTTCACTCCGCCGAAGTTGCCGATGTCACAAAAGAGGCTGCGCACTTTGGTGTGAATGCAACTTTCCAAAGCATCGACATGGCTCAGGTGAACAAGTATCGGGATTCCATTATTGAGAAGCTCTACAAGGGTCTTACAGGACTGGTTGGTTCGAAGAACATCAGTTTTATCCAGGGCGAGGGTCGCCTGACTGGACCCAAGACCGTCAGCGTGGGTTCAGACAGCTACACCGGCAAGAACGTGATTCTTGCCACTGGCTCGGTCACAAAGACGCTTGGCATTGAGATTTCAGGGCGCGTAATTACCTCCGATCAAGCGCTTCAGATGGACTGGGTGCCAAACAAGGTCGCAATCCTTGGCGGTGGGGTGATTGGTGTCGAGTTTGCTTCAATTTGGCGATCTTTTGGTGCCGAGGTGGTCATCATCGAGGGCTTTGACAGGTTGGTTCCAAACGAGGACCCGGCGATGTCCAAGGGACTTGAGCGCGCTTACCGCAAGCGAGGTATCGACTTCAAACTCGGCAATAAATTCAAGAGCGTCTCGCAGAATGATGCCGAGGTGACCGTAGAACTTGAGAATGGGGACACAGTAACCGCCGACATCTTGCTGGTTGCTGTTGGCCGCGCTCCTAACGCCACTGGGTTTGGCTACGAGGAGCAGGGTGTAGCAATGGACCGCGGATTTGTCCTGACCAACGAGAGACTTCAGACGAACCTGCCGGGCGTATATGCCGTCGGTGACATCGTTCCGGGGCTTCAGCTAGCCCACAGAGGCTTCATGCAGGGAATCTTCGTAGCGGAGGAAATCGCTGGATTGAAGCCGATAGTTGTGAATGAGTACGGTATCCCACGTGTTACTTACTGCGAGCCAGAGATTGCCTCTGTTGGTCTTACTGAAGCGCAAGCCAAGGAGAAGTTCGGTTCTGAGAACATCTCTAGCTACGAGTACAACTTGGCCGGGAACGGAAAGAGCAACATCCTTGGCACCGCCGGCGTTATTAAGCTCATCCGTCAGATCAATGGTCCGGTTGTTGGTTTCCACATGATCGGGTCGCGAGCGGGCGAGCAAATTGGCGAGGCCCAACTAATTGTTAACTGGGAGGCATATCCAGAGGACGTAGCGCCTTTGGTCCACGCTCACCCAACTATGAACGAAGCAATCGGTGAGGCGCACCTAGCTCTCGCTGGCAAGCCACTGCACGCCCACGCCTAAAGTTAGATTTCCCAGGAGGATAAGAACAATGAGTGAAGTAGTACTCCCAGCACTAGGCGAGTCTGTTACCGAAGGTACGGTAACCCGATGGCTCAAGAAGGTCGGCGACACTATCGCCGTTGACGAGCCTCTTGTTGAGGTCTCCACCGACAAGGTTGATACCGAGATCCCCTCACCTGTAGCTGGCACGATTCAGCAGATACTTGTGAAAGAGGATGAGACCGTCGCCGTTGGCGCAGTGCTTGCAATTATTGGTGAAGGCGCAGCCGTAGCTGCCCATGAGCCTGCTCCGGTCGCAGCTGAGACCACTCCTGAGCCAATCGCCGCTGTCACAGCTCCTCCAGTTGCTGCACCAGTTGCTCCTGCCGCGGCACCGGTTGCAGCTCCGGTAGTTGCCGTACCTGCGACTCCTGTTGAGACCCCAGTAGCTGCCTCCCCTGCGACTCCTGTTGCTGCGTCTTCAGCTGAGTCTGACCCGAACTACATCACTCCAATTGTTCGTAAATTGGCGAGCGATCTTGGGGTCAATCTCAATTCTGTTCGAGGTACCGGTGTCGGTGGACGCATCCGAAAAGAAGATGTTTTGGCTGCCGGCTCATCGACCCCAGCCCCTGCCTCAGCTACTCAGGTCGTTGCGAGCAGTGCACCTGTCGTAGCATCACCACTTCGTGGCACAACCGAACCGATGTCCAGGCTACGTAAAGTTTTGGCTGAACGCGCTGTCGCTTCGATGCAGCAGAGCGCGCAGCTGACAACCGTTGTCGAGGTTGATGTAACCAGAATCGCTCAACTGAGAAAGACCTATCAGGCGGACTTCGTCGCAAAAACTGGGGTGAAGCTGAACTTTATGCCTTTCTTCACCCTTGCCGCAGCTGAAGCTCTTCGAGTTCACCCAAAAATCAACTCTTCGGTTGATGGTGACAACATTGTTTATCACCCAACCGAGAACATCAGCTTTGCGGTAGATACCGAGCGTGGCTTGCTAACTCCTGTCATCAGGGATGCAGCGTCCCTAACCCTGGCTCAGATCGCTCAGCAGATCGCTGATCTAGCTGACCGCACTAGGAACAACCAGCTAAAGCCAGATGAGCTTTCCGGCGGTACCTTCACATTGACCAACACCGGTAGCCGTGGCGCCCTCTTTGATACACCCGTGGTGTTCCTTCCGCAGTCAGCGATCTTGGGTACTGGAATTGTTTCCATGCGCCCCGCGGTCGTAACTGACTCGGATGGAAATGAGTCAATTGCTATCAGGTCGTTGGTTTACCTTGCCCTGTCGTATGAC
>CAYTOH010000137.1:0-2873 GCA_964439375.1 uncultured Aquiluna sp. | reverse complement strand
CCTTCAACTGGCTTCACGCAGATTCCATTCTCGATTCTGAGCCACCAAAACACACCAGGCTTCGTTCTTTAGTTATGAAGGCGTTCAATCCCAAGAAAATTGAGAGCCTTAGGCCAGATGTCGAGCGGCTGACCGAGGCCCTATTAGCTGAAGCGGAGGTGAAGCTTCGTGAGACTGGGAGCTTTGACCTAATCGCTGATTTTGCTGAACCGCTGCCTGTGAAGGTCATTGCCTCAATGCTTGGCTTCCCCGACGCGGATGAGCATCTCTTGCGGCCCTGGTCGCAGGCGATTGTAAAGATGTATGAGGTGTCGCCAAGTGATCAAGACAAAGCGGCAGCCAAGCTAGCCTCTGCTGAGTTCGCAGAGTATGTCCACGAGCTCATGCTTGAGCGAAAGAAAAACCCAGGGGAAGACCTAATCACTGACCTAGCGATGGTTGAGGAGGACGGAGAGAAGCTCAACGCACATGAGCTCATTGCAACCTGCGTTCTACTCCTAAACGCAGGCCATGAGGCGAGCGTTAATGGTTTTGGAAACGGCATGGTTGCCACCCTTAGAAATCCAGAGCAGCTAGCTCTGCTGACATCAAAGTCTGATCAGTTGGCTTCAACTGCAGTTGATGAGTTCCTGAGATTCGATGCGCCACTTCACCTCTTTGAAAGAACTGCCACCGAGCACACTGAAATAGGTGGGGTCAAGATTCTGCGGGGCCAGAAAATTGCTGCATTGCTCGGTTCTGCCGGAAGAGATGAGTCTGTGTTCGATCGTGCGGACGAACTCGATCTCACCCGAGACCCCAACCCTCACATCGGATTTGGTGCGGGGATTCACTTCTGCATCGGGGCTCCACTAGCCCGGATGGAGATGACAACCTCCTTGCCGGCACTCATGAAGCGATTCCCTGCACTAGCGCTAAAGGCAGAGCCTGTGAGAAGGCAGGCGTTTGTTTTGCGAGGCTACGAAGCGGTTGAGGTTAGTGCTTAGCCCTTTGTTGCGCCCAAGGTTAGGCCCGAGACAAACTGCTTGCGCAGGATGAAGAATACGATGAGCGTTGGTATTGCCGCGATCATCGCTCCTGCAGCTAGCAAGTTGTAGTCGGTAACAAACTCGCCTTGCAATCGACCCAAGGCCGATGTGATAGGTCGTTTATTGTCCGTCGCCATTAAGACCAGTGCCCAGAAGAAGTCGTTGTATATCCAAGTGGTCATCAGTACCGCTAGCGAAGCTAATGGTGGCCTGAGCAGCGGGAGCATGACCTTGAAGAAGTGAGTGAACACTGAAGCGCCGTCAATCATCGCGGACTCCGAAATCTCTTTCGGAATCGTCTTCATGTATGAGCTCAGCACAAAGGTTGCAAAACCCATCTGGAAGGCGACGTGGATCAAGATAACGCCGAGAGGTGAGTCGTAGAGGAACCTTCGATCTCCAACAGCATCACCAATCGCCAAATACATCTTGAAGACAGGGATAAAGACAAGCTGAGCTGGAAGCAAATTACCCGCCGTGAAGAGCAGCAGCATCGCAACGTTGAACCTGAAGGAGTAACGGGTCACGACAAAGGCAATCAGGGAACCAAACAGCAGGATTAGGAATACCGCAGGGATGGTAATCAGCGCTGTGTTCGCAAAATACCTCGGTAGGTCCATGCGTTCAATGGCGTTGGTGTAGTTGAACAGGCCAAGCTCCTGAGGAGGAGAAAAGACTCCACCTGCTCGAATCTCGGAGTATGGGCGAAGCGAGGACCAGAGTGTCCAAACAATTGGGAAAAGCCAAAGCAGCGCAAAGATTCCAATAAAGACCGAGATGATTCGGTCCTTGATTTGCTGAGCGTGGGCCTTTTTCTTGTCCTTAACAATTGAACTCACTGGTTGTCCTCCTTGAACTGCTGGTTCAGGTAGGCAATGATCGGCACGATCGAGAGCAGGAAGAGGATGACTGCGTAAGCCGCACCCTTCATCGATGCTCCCTCGCCAGCGATGTTGTTGAAGACTAGGACACCCAGAATCGGCAAGCCACCGGATGAGCCGTAGATGATGTAAACCATGTCAAAGGCACGAAGTGACTCGATGATGGTGATAACCAAGATGATGATGTTCACCGGGCGCATAGCTCCCAGAATCACCTTGATGAATGTCTGCCACTCTGTAGCACCATCGATTGACGCAGCCTCACGAAGTGAAGCGTCGACTGCCTTGAGTCCAGCTAAATACAAAAGCATGATGTAGCCGATGTGGCGCCATGAGGCCATGATCATGATGACCCAGATGTTGTAGTCGTCATCACCAAAGAACGAGATTGCTTCAGAAATTGGAAGACCCAAAAGCCCGTTCACAAAACCGTCGGGACGAAGCAGGAAGTTCCAGATAATTCCAGTTACCGCCAGCGAGAGAACCACAGGTAGGTAATACGCGGATTGGTAAAACTGGTGACCGCGAATCTGGCGGTCAATTTGATAAGCCAGCAAAACACCCAACGGAGTTGCGATTACAAAGAACCAGAGCAACCAGATTGTGTTAACGCGCAGTGCGTCCCAAAAAATTGGGGTGTTGAAGAAAATGTTTTCGTAGTTTGCAAGACCCGCCCAGCGGATGTCTTCAAGACGAATACCGGTCCAATAGGTGAACGACAGCATGATCGTTGCAATCGCCGGAAACCAAACCAGGGCGATGTGCAGAAATGTCGGAACACCGATAAACAACCCGAGAGTGACCTTGTCCCGGGAAGAAAAGAAACGGCGGCGGCGGGTCTTTTCGGTCCCCGCCACCGCCGTTTTCAATTGACTCATGTTGCTATTTGATACCTATTAGCTAAGAGCTGGAAGAGCATCCCACTGAGACTGTAGAGACTCAAGAATGCTGTCGGTGCTCGAAG
>CAYTOH010000136.1:1786-2984 GCA_964439375.1 uncultured Aquiluna sp. | reverse complement strand
AGCCTTCTTTGATTGCACGATCTGCGAGGATCTGCATTTGTGCATCATCGGTAGCGCTGAGGAGTGCGCGCGCGTGGCCAGCGGACAAAACTCCTGCTGCAACCTTTGTCTGAACCCCAACCGGGAGCTTTAGCAGCCTTATGGTGTTCGTAATCTGAGGTCTAGAGCGACCCAGCTTGTCAGCGAGTTGCTCCTGAGTTGTCCCAAAGTCCTCGAGAAGCTGCTTGTAAGCAGAAGCTTCTTCGAGAGGATTCAGGTTTGCTCGGTGGAGGTTCTCCAAAAGAGCATCGCGAAGCATGTTTTCGTCTGCGGTTTCCCTCACAACTGCAGGAATCGACGTCAAACCGGCCTCTTTGGATGCCCTTAGTCGACGCTCACCCATGATGAGCTCGAACCCGTCGCCCTTGGACCTCACCACAATCGGCTGAAGCACGCCGAACTCCTTAATGGAGTGGACAAGTTCAGCGAAAGCCTCTGGTTCGAAAACACTTCTGGGCTGCTGAGGGTTAGGGACGATGCTGCTAATCGGCAGCTCAGCGAATCTCGCACCATCAACCGGCACCAGGGTGCTTGACGAGGACGTCGAGCTAAAGAAAACGTCTACTGCGTCTCGATCTCCGCCTGGGATTAGGGAGCCAATCCCACGACCCAGGCCTCCGCGCTTCTTTTCTTCACTCATTATGAAACCCCTCTTTGAGCTAGTTCTATTGCGGCTTCCTGATAAGCCAGGCTGCCGGTGTTCTTAGGGTCGTAGCTGATTGCTGTTTGGCTGAAGCTCGGAGCCTCAGATAGCCTCACCGATCGAGGAATCGTGGCATCCAGAGTCTGATTGGGGAAATACTTCCTCACATCAGCGGCTACTTCAGTGCTGAGGTTGGTCCTATTGTCAAACATGGTCAGCAGGATGCCGCCAATCATCAGGCTTGGGTTCAGCTGTTGTCTGACCCGCTCAATGCTCTGCATGAGCTGCGCAAGCCCCTCCAGGGCGTAGTACTCGCACTGAATCGGTACCAGAACTTCAGTGGCGGCCACAAGAGCATTGAGTGTTAGGAGCCCAAATGACGGTGGGGAGTCAATAAAGACAAAGTGGATTTGCTCGGTTTGATTGGCTAGAAATTCTTGGAGCGAAGCTGCCAGCACTCGATTTCGGTCTTTGAAATCGACCATTTCTATCTCTGCCCCAGCAAGGTGAATGGTT
>CAYTOH010000136.1:0-1776 GCA_964439375.1 uncultured Aquiluna sp. | reverse complement strand
CGTGCTCTGGGCTCTTCACGACAGCTTCGGACATTGGCAAGCCTTCAACCAGGACTTCGAAACTGCCCACGACATCACCATGATGAGGGACACCGAGTGCAGTAGACGCGTTGCCTTGCGGATCAAGGTCAATAACCAATACCCGCATACCCTTTCGCGCGAGCGAAGCTGCCAGATTCACCGCGCTGGTGGTCTTGCCTACCCCGCCCTTTTGGTTGGAAACCGTGATGATTCTGGTTTTCTCAGGAGGAGTGAGTGTAACTTCGGCTACTTTTCTAGCCCGCTCATTGTTCTGAGTCATTTCCCTCAGTAGCGGGGTGTTCTGTCCGCTGATGGTCACTCTGACTCCGATGTTTCACGTGAAACACTGATGACATTCGATTGATCTAAGCCGTGCCAGCCGATTGGAGTGGGCGAAGTTTCTACCCGATCATTCGGGTAGCCCAAGCCAGGTTTCACGGTAGGTGGCGTACTTGAGGTGGTTTCCGCTGGTTGCTGGCTCATTTTGTCTCCTGGGCCTTTAGCATAAGCCTCACCACTGTCGCCGTTTCCGGCGCTTTCCCCAAACCTAGAGTGAGTATCTCAGGATCCGCAAAACCAAGTCGTTCGAGCCTGGATTTAGCTTGCAAAATCTCTTCCGGGGCTCGAGAGCCCTTCATGGCCAGGATGGTCTTTAGCCTGGAGCCTCGCGTTAGTGGGGTAAGCATCCGAAGTAACTTGTCGAGTGCTGCTACAGCCCTAGCGGTCACGATGTCGAAATCTGTCCTGTGAACATCCTCTGCCCTAGCGCGCAATACTTCGACGTTTGTAAGTCCGAGGTCTTGGACCACGGTGGTGAGCCAGTTAGCTCGCCGCTCCATGGGCTCGATCAATGTAAAGCTGGCTTTAGGTTGGGCTATAGCCATTGGTATTCCTGGTAGGCCGGCCCCAGAACCAACGTCGGCAACTGAGACACCCTCAGGCACTAACTCAGCGAGCAAAGCGCTGTTAAGAACATGACGGCTCCAAATTTTCGGCAGCTCTCTTGGCCCAAGTAGTCCAAATGTTTCAGAGTCCGCTCCAAGCCTGGCTGCGTATCCCCGAGCTTGCTGAATTTGAGAGCCAAAGTACTCAGTAGCGAAAGCCGGCTCTTTTTCCAGATCTGCAAACTCAGTCATTTGGTCCCCAATGTTTCACGTGAAACATTAAGCCTTGCGAATGACGATGTGGCGCTCTTTGCCTTGGCCCTCAGATTCAGAGACATAGCCGGCCTCAGAAACCATGTCGTGGACGAGCTTGCGATCGTAAGAGCTCATCGGCTTGAGGTGTTGTTCCTTATCGGACTCCTCTAGCTTCTCAATGTGGCGCTCTACCAGCTTCTTGAGCTTCTCGGTTTTGATAGCTCTAGACCCACCGACGTCAAGGATTAGTCGGCTAACCTGACCGGTCTTAGCCTGAACTGCCATGCGGGTGATCTCCTGGAGTGCCTCGACCACATCTGGGTCTGAGATTTTGCCCAAGTTTGAGTCACCCTCTTCGCTGCTCACAGAGATGTAGGCACGCTCTTGGCGGAACTCAATCTCTAGGTCGCCGTCTAGGTCTGCCGTGTCGAGGAATTCCTCAATGAAATCTGCGGCGATTTCGCCTTCTTGCTCTAATTCAGTGTCTTTGCTCATCACTTCTTCTTTTTCTTGGCGCGGTTCTTGCTCACCGGCTGTTGACGCTGACGCACCTCTGCCTCGGTTTCCGGTGTTGCCTCGGGTTCGAGGGAAATCTTGCCCTTCTTGATCAAGCGAG
>CAYTOH010000135.1:0-3003 GCA_964439375.1 uncultured Aquiluna sp. | reverse complement strand
GGCACCTTGAAAGGCCCAGGTGTCGATTTCTGTCACAGTGGAGGGAATAATGATGGCCCGCAAATTGGTGGCCCCATCAAAAGCTGAAGACCAAATCTTTTGGAGGTTGCTGTTTTCGGCGAATGTAATCGATGTCAACCCGGAAGAGTTTCTGAATGCATTCGTGTAGATGTCAGTGACAGTCGCTGGGATCGCAATGGTCGTAAGAGAGTTGGTACCAAAAAAGGCGCTGCTGCCTATGGTCGCCAACTGGCTGTTTGGTCCGAAGTTCACCGCCGTCAAAGCTCCGGAAGATAACGCAAGGTTGCCAATGCTGGTAACGCTGTCGGGAATCGAGGCAGTTCCTGTGCAATTGACATGGCCAATTACAGCGTTGTTTGAGATGGCAAATTCTCCAGCAACGGAACATGGGACATAGGTCGTAGCTTGTGCTGGAGCAGCAAAGCTCACCAAGAAAAAGGTTACGGCTACGAGGGTGCCGAGAGAGCGCTTCATGAGCAGATCCATCTGTGAAAAGTTCGTGGCAATACTAGTGGTGAAGTTTAGGATTCTGGAAAGCAGTGGAGGAGTTACTTTCTATTCCCTACTCAATCACTAAGAACCTAGGGATCGAAAGCTGACCTGTCCTAGTGTGCAAAACGAGAGCGTATCGACCGGGCGCTAATCCAGGCACTCTCAAACCCAGAGAAGCTCGAGACTGTGATGCTATGTTCACCTTGAGCCCGTTGATCGTGACTGCGGTTACCAGGTGGAATCTCTTCCCCGCAAGAGTCATGGTCGCCTGAACGCCAGATTCGAAAACCCGCCTATCGACTCCGGCGACTAGAGGACCTCCGAACTGCAGGATTGCTGGCTCAATTTCTGCACTGGAGGTTGCAGCCGGCAGTGGTTCCCAGACTGCAAAAAGTGTTCTAGCGCTGGGTCCCATTGTGAAATTTGATAGGTCGGGAGCAATAGTGGCAGGTCCCCCTTGTGCAGTGCCCCAGCCTTGAAGAGTAAAGCCCGTCCTTGAAGTATTTGGGTTGGCTGGCACCTCGCCAAATTGAACAGTCTGGGTAATGACTCCTTCTCCAGCGTTCAACGAGAGCGTTGAGCTTGGAACCTCCACCCTGAGCACATTCCAAATCGATCCTGCATCGCCGTACTTGCCTGAACCTGACCCAATGTATACCCGCTTGACCAGGGCACGAGCTTGCGCACCGGTGTCGCGGAATGCGTTGGAGCCGACAGTCGGAGGAGGTCCCAGAAAAATAGCTTCCACAAAGGCTGTCGCAGCGCTAAATGCACTGCTCCCGATGTTCGTGAGACTTGCAGGAAAGGTGATCGAACGCAAACTTGTTGCGTTATTGAATGCATTGCCTCCGATTGTTGCCAGCTGACTGCTCGGGCCAAAGGAGATCGAGGTGAGTGAAGTTGCATTTTCAAAGGCCTGAGAGCCAATAAGTGTTACTGGGTCCGGGATGGCAATTGTAGCTAGCGCCGAGGCTCCGCGAAAGGCACTCAAGCCGATGCTGGTGAGTTGGCTGTTTTCTGGAAAGGAAATTGACGCTAGACGGTTTGCGCCTTCAAAAGCGCTAACTCCAATCGACGTGACTGATGCTGGCACTGCCATCGTTGTGATGCCTGATGCGCCAAAGAATGCTTGGTTACCGATAGTTGTGAGCTGGCTATTGGGCGCGAAAGTCACACTGGACAGGCTAGTGGCCCCCCTGAAGGCGCCCTCGAGGATTGAGGTGACAGATCTTGGAAAAGAAACGGACGTAAGTGCGTTGGCAGAGAAGAAGGCAAAGGGTTGGATGGTCTCTAGTCTGCTATTGGCACCAAAAGACAGTGAGTGAAGCGCGGTTGCACCTAAGAATGCCCCGTCCGAGATGACCTCCACCGAGTCCGGCATGGAGATTGACAGAAGTCCAGTAGCTCCACGGAACGCCTCTGAACCGATGGATGAAACCCGACTGTTTGGCCCAAAGGTAACAGAGCGTAGTGCTGTGGCCTCTTGAAAAGCTCGCGTAGGTATCCAGTTGAGCGAGTCGGGGGCAGCAAAGTTTTCCAATCTGCTCGCATACATGAACACTGCGTCGTCCATAGTAGACAACTGGCTGTTCGGTCCAAATGTCACGGAAGTCAGCCCTGTTGCATTAAGGAATGCAGCGGAACCAATCGAAGTCACGCGATCTGGAATTGCGATCGTCGCCAGTGAGGATGCGCGCTCAAAGGCCCGCTGGCCGATTGTCGTTAGTTGACTATTCGGGCCAAAGGTGACGGCCGTCAAACCTGTTGCCCCAACAAATGCATCATCAGCTATTGCAATCACGCTGTCTGGGATTGCGGCTGCGCCATTGCAACTGGTGTTGGTGGTCACAACGTTGCTGACAATCGTGAATGTGCCGGAAGTGGTGCAGCCAACTGTGGCATTAGCCTGTGCCGGAGAAGCGCCTAGTCCCGATAGCACTAAGCCCAGGATTGCGATTGCGGAGAGTTTGCGCTTCATTGAGTTACTCATCTTCTGTAGGTCTTAGTGAAGCTTAGGCGCACCGGTTGGACTTGCGGAGCTTTGCAGAAAACCTGAATCGCGAGTTGCTACTTCACAACCAAGAAACGCAAGAGTGACAAGCTGCCCGATCGGCTCTGCAGCACGATGGTGTAGGTTCCGGGTTTCATGGCCCCAATGGCTATGGTCAACTCAGATCTGGCGCTTGATTCAATAGCTACTGCTACCCCATCTATTGTCACCGACAATACCTGGTTCATGCGCTTGCCTCGGAAGGTGATACTGGTTGGGGCATCCTGAGCAATAGATCGCCTATCAAAGCCAGTTAGTAATGGTCCTGAGAACTGCAAGGCTGGGGTTTCTTCTTGAGTTGCTGGAAGCTGCTCCCAGACTGCAAACAAGGTTGTTGCGGATGATCCCATTATGAAGTCAGAAAGGTCAGCTGCGAATGAAGCCGTTCCGCCTTGAGTTGAAGACCAACCCGCAAGGCTGAAGCCTGCTCTTGAGAGCTG
>CAYTOH010000134.1:0-3109 GCA_964439375.1 uncultured Aquiluna sp. | reverse complement strand
GGACACCCATCATTTGTCATGAGCACGTCGTTCTCCAACCAGGTGCTTGCCCAGATTGAGCTTTTCCAGCGTGCAGCTGAGTACGGACTGGGCGTTCACATTTTGCCCAAGCATCTTGACGAGAAGGTTGCTAGATTGCACCTAGATGCGCTCGGGGTGGAGTTGACAAAGTTAACCCCTTCTCAGGCAAGATACATTGGTGTAGCAGTTGATGGTCCTTACAAGGTGGATCACTACCGCTACTAGCAAGGAGGTCGCAGTGTCTCAAAAAATCTTGGTCGTTGACGACGATGATGCACTGCGAGAAATGGTTGGGCTGGTGCTCTCGGGTGCCGGCTACGAGCCCGCGTTTGCTGCCGATGGCCTCAGTGCGATAACTGCATTCGAAGAATCCCATCCTGACCTTGTCCTGCTCGACATCATGCTTCCTGGTCAGTCGGGGATAGAAGTTTGCGAGCAAATCCGCGCTACCAGCGGAGTTCCAATCATCATGCTCACCGCCAAGGGTGAGACCGAGGATGTGGTGCGAGGTCTTGAGGCGGGAGCGGATGACTACGTTGTGAAGCCTCACAACGGGGCCGAGCTGCTGGCGAGGATCAAAGCCAGGCTTCGCCCTATTGATGAGGGCGGCAGCATTCAGATTGGCGTTCTGAGCTTGGATCCGAGATCTTTTGAGGTCAAGCGGGGAGATACCAAGATTTCACTAACGCCACTTGAGTTCAAACTGCTCCACACCCTTGCAACCAAACCACAGCAGGTCTTTTCGCGTGAGATGTTGCTAGAGCAGGTCTGGGGTTACCAGTACAAGGCCGACACCAGGCTGGTGAATGTTCACGTCCAGCGACTTCGCTCAAAGGTTGAGGTCGACCCGGAGAACCCAAAGATTGTGATGACCGTAAGAGGCCATGGTTACCGGGTCGGCACTGAAACTGCGTGAACTGGCTTCGTAAATCCCTAACAGCCAAGGCGGTGCTCGCCACCCTTGGCCTGTCTTTGGTTGCCCTCATCACCCTTGGCGGCTTTCTCTCCTTTTCTCTAGCGAACTCCTTTTATCAAAATCGCCTGAACCAGGTTCTCTCTGAAACCGAAAGAGCAATTGGCAGCGTTCAAACAACAATCGCCGCTGCTTCGCTGACCGATGAGACAGCGCTGCAGACTTTGATTAACTCGGTGGTTCCTTCACTGCAGATTACGGGAGCATCCGCAACAAGGCAGGTTGCCTTGTTGCGCAGCCCAGGGCAAGCGCAGTTGGACTTGTTTCAATCCCCAATTTCTCCTGACCTTGACCTCTCATCAATTCCTGAGGAGCTCAGGCAGCAGGTTAGAGACAATCCCGAGGTCCTGAGCTACACACCCATATCGCTTACCAGGGGAGGCGTGCAGATCCCCGGCATCACTGTCGGTGCGCCAATCAGCATCCCGCTTGCTGGAAACTTTGAGCTCTACCTCGTCTTTGATCTCAGCCCCGAGCAAGAAGCACTGGTTTTGGTGCAGAACGCTCTTGCAATTGGTGGAGTCTTTTTGATTTTCATCATTGGTGGCGTGAGCTACTTCGTAACCAGAGCGGTAGTTAGGCCTGTGGAGCAGGCAGCCGCTGCAGCAGAGCTGTTGGCCGAGGGTCAACTGAACGAGCGACTAGCAGAGCGTGGCTCTGACGTGATTGCCCAACTAGCACGCTCCTTCAACAAGATGGCCGGCAATCTTCAGCAGCAGATTCAAAAACTTGATTCGCTCTCGCGTATGCAGCGCCGGTTTGTTTCCGATGTATCGCACGAACTAAGAACTCCACTAACCACAATCAAGCTCGCCGGAGAAGTGCTGTTTGGCAATCGCGAGCGCTTAGAACCAGCGCTTTCGCGCTCGGCCGAGCTGATGCAGGCCCAAATTGACAGGTTCGAGCGCCTACTGGCTGACCTCCTGGAGATTTCTCGTTATGACGCTGGTGCCGTGCAACCTGAATTAGAGCTAAGGGATCTAAACGCAGTAGTCGGGGCGGCGATTGCCAACATTGAACCCTTGGCTTCGAGCATGAATACCCCAATTTTGGTTGAGCTGCCGCTTACCGCAGTCGAAGCGGAGATTGACTCAAAGCGGATAGAGAGACTGCTTGTAAATCTTCTTTCAAACGCCGTTGAGCATGGCGAGGGTAAGCCGATTCGGGTTGAGGTGTCGCAAAATCAACAGGCAGTAGCTGTTTGTGTTACCGACGAAGGTGTGGGAATGACCAAGCAGCAGCTTGAGCGCATCTTCGACAGATTCTGGCGTGCCGACCCCGCTAGACAGCGCTCGGTTGGTGGCACTGGTCTTGGTTTGTCAATTGCCAAAGAAGATGCGATTCTGCATCGCGGTTGGCTCCAGGTTTGGTCAAAACCCAAACGGGGTTCTAGCTTCCGGCTGACTCTGCCAAAGCGTTCAGACAGTGTGATCGCGACATCTCCGCTGCCTCTTCCCCCTAGGTCGGTGGAGCCATGAAAAAGCTGATTGCCCTTGCCATGGTTTTGGTCTTGAGTGGCTGCGCACAGATTCCTACGCGTGTTGATGTCAAATCAGGCCCAGAGATCGCAAACCAAAGCGAGCAGGAGTTCGCCTTTTACACGCCCGCAGGGCCAATCGAGGGAGCAACTCAACAGCAGATTGTCAGCGGCTTTTTGGCTGCAGGCACTGGTCCCCAGGGTGACTATGCGGTGGCCCGAGAGTTCTTATCTCAGGATTTTGCCCAGCGCTGGAAGCCCGACGCTTCGGTTTTAATTCGCACAGGGGCACCGGAATTCAGAGAAGTTAGCTCTGACCTCCAAGTGGTGTCTTTGGACATCACCGCCAAACTCGATGAACACGGGCGGTATCAGGACCCTGAAACAAATGAGCGAATTTCGCTTAGGTTCCAGCTCACTTTGGAACAAGGCGAGTGGCGCATCTCATCGGCACCCGACCTAACGGTGGTAACGGCTCCGGTCTTCGCAGTTGTTTTTCAGCCCTACAACGTTTATTTCTTTGACTCCCAGCAGCGCAGGCTTGTCACAGACTCCAGGTGGTTCCCATCAAGGGCATCTACTGTCACACGTCTGATGAATGCGTTGATGGCTGGACCGACCAGCTGGCTCACCCCTGC
>CAYTOH010000133.1:0-3150 GCA_964439375.1 uncultured Aquiluna sp. | reverse complement strand
GGATAAACGGCTTTATCGGTACTGAGGCAAACGACACCACTAACTTCATTCTCAATCGCCGAGCGAAGCACATTCGCTGAACCATTGATATTGGTTTTAACAGCCTCAAGTGGAAAGAACTCGGCAGATGGGACCTGCTTCAAAGCCGCAGCATGAAAAACAAGGTTGCTGCCCCTAATCGCGCGCTCAACTGACTCAGGGTCTCTGGTGTCGCCAATATAGAATCTCGCCCTCGAGTCAGAGAGTGCGTGACGCATGGCGTCCTGCTTTGCTTCATCTCGGCTCAGGATTCGCACCTCTGAAACACCTTTGGTGAGCAAGTAGCGCGCCATGGTTGAACCAAATGATCCAGTGCCCCCAGTAATAGTTACGACTGAACCTTCAATACGAGCTCGACTCAATTGACTTCCTTGCGTTGATCGACTGCAACTAACTCTGCCACTAATTCTTCAATTGTTGGTGGAGCGGCGTAGCCCGCTAACTTCCAAAGTTCACTGTTAAAGCTCGGGTCATTGGTCTCAAGGGTTCTGTCGAGATTATTAGGGGCATTGCCAGCCACCACAAAATCATGAGGGGCTCCTAGGTGTTTGGCAAACAACTCAAGGATTTCTCGCTTGGACTTTGAATCTGCTGGTACCCAATGAGCCGAAAATGGTTTTGCACTTCCAGATCTTGCAAGACCAATAGCCAGACGAGCGAATGCGGTTGTCGAAACGCCATTCCAAAGATGATTGCTGAACCCGGTCACTGGTCTCCCTGCGGCTAGCTCCCCCTTGAACCATGAGTAAAGTCCGGCGCGAGTTCTGTTATCTGGACCAATAATGGACGATCGAATGAGCATCGCGTGGCTAGAAAACTTTTCGCCTTCAATTTTTGATACGCCGTAGAGGTCAAGCGCGTCTTTTTTGCTTGATTCTGTGTAGCCGCCTGTTTCTCCACTAAAAACACAATCGGTTCCTATTTGGATCCACTTGAACCCATGCTTCAGCACAGCATCATTGATTTGACGAGGAAGGTCTGTGTTTAGAAGCCATGCCTGTTGCCTGTCGTCAGATGCTGAACCCGAAGCTTTCTGGGGGATCCATCCCATGCAATTGACCAGGTAATCCGCTTCACCTAACTTGAGAAGAGTGGCAAGGCCATCAAAGGAGTCGGATGCGGCATCAAACTGAATATCCTGCGTCCGTGACACTTCAATAAGGTCTATCCCGGCTGACCTTGCAACTCTCGCTACTTCGCTCCCTAACATTCCAGTAGAGCCGAGCACGATTAGCCTCATGAGTTAGCTCTCACTTCAGCCAGGAAGTCCGAGAAAAGGGCTGGGTCTGCGGCATCCTTGAACTTTCGAATAGCAGCTCGCTGCAAGACAGATCGAGTTGTCAGCGCCTCAGAATCACTATCAGACAGGGCCAGTTTTGCGACTTCGCGCGGCGAGTCTCCCCACACAATCCCAGATTCAGCACCAAAAGTCGCAACCAGCCCATCCAGGGAAGTCGACACGACGGGCACGCCTGCCGCCATGTACTGGAGCACTTTGTTCGGCAGCGCAGCATTGCTGACCAAAGTCTTCTCCATCGGGTTGATGGCGATGTCCGCCGCTGCAACGAGGTCAGGCAGGTCTTCGAAGGGTTTCATGCCGGTGAAAAGGACTCGATTGTCGAGATTTAAGTCGCTTACGAGACCCCTGAGCTCAGCATCCTGCTCACCACCGCCCACGAGGACCAGAAGCGAATCTGAGGGTTTGCCACTCATCTCCCTGATTACTGAGTCAAGCCCTGAAAAGTAAAAGAAGCTTCCAAGGTAGAGAATGACCTGCTCAGAATCCCCAAGACCGAGTTTCTTTCGACCCTCAGATCGGGAGCCTTTAACAAACATTGTCAGGTCAAGGGGCGGGTTATGAACAGTGCCGCTTACATGCTTTCCCGCGATCGAGTTCACGTAGGTAATCATTGCCGGATTATTTGCGCTTAGCGCATCAGCATTTCTGTAAATGAACCTTTCGGCTTGCTTCACAAGGGCGGAGAAAAGCCCTTTGCGGATCTTGTGCGAGACATCCAAGGCTCGGAATACATAGGGCACCCCTGCTCTCTTGCAAGCGAGCAATGCCTGCCAGCCAGAAGTGGGCACAGAAAAGCTGACTACAACATCCGGCTTGAAGTCCTTGAGGATTCGTCCGAACTGCCAGTAGGAGATAGCTGAGGCAATAAGTCTTCCAAGGAAGTTGCCAGAAGGGGTCCAGGGTGTGAATAGTTCCAACTCAACGCCAGCAACGACTCGTCCGGGGATTCTCTTGCGATAGCCGCGTTCCTTGATCTGAGCCGGGCTATAACTTTCCGGAAACTGAACGAAGCCTACTTCGTGACCCAGCTTCGCAAGATGCTCAGGAAACTCATGCATCTCAAAGATTGGCTTGGTCAGGTAGTTGACCTCGTGCAGAAACAGGATTCTCAAATCGAATCCTTAGTCAGCAAGCTTGTATAGCTTGTAGCCTTCGCCCTCAATAACCTCCGCAAACTCGCCAACACCTGTTAGGTCGCCGACAGTTGCAATCCACTTGGTGCCGTCAGGAGCAACAGATGCATCGAACTGCGAGGTCGCACCGAAGAGTTGGTATGGCATGTTAGGAACGTCTGCCCAAATTGCGACGTTTGTCGCATCAAATCGCGAGGTTGCAATCACCAAGGTGGCATTTAGGTCTTCTTGAGAGAAGTTTGAGTAAAGGTACTGGCCTGCGAGATCAGCGGCTGAAGCGGTTCCCCTGAAGCCCTGGTATTGACCCTGGATCTCCCAGCCCGTTCCAATCATTGAGAATGGCAACACAACCAAGAATGCCCACGGCAAGAACTTTGGTGCTACCGCGAAGACAAGCAGCGCAAGTGCTGAAGTCAAAGCGACACCATTCAACACATCCTGGTTCACGACCAAACCTGCCAGGTTTGGTGCATCTGCAATCTGGATTGTGAGGGTTCCGAAGTAGCCGGAGAAAGCTGGGGTGATTAGAAGACCAATCACAAACACTAGGCCCCAGCGGATGAAGACATTCACCTCGTCGGCAAGGCCCTTCATCATGGCTGCTAGGCCTGCGAGCGGAACAATCACGAACAAGAAGTCGTAGTAGCGCAGTAGAACACGGGTCGTGTGGTCATCTCC
>CAYTOH010000132.1:0-3181 GCA_964439375.1 uncultured Aquiluna sp. | reverse complement strand
CGGTGCATCGAATATTGGTTTCAGTAGCTCTGGTATAGCGTAATCCGATATGCCCGCCAGCCAAGACCCTGCTTTGCTGGAAACACCTGCGCCTAACTTCTCACCCAGCTCCTTGGCAACGCCTTCAACACCAATCTTGTCGAGCTTGTCGATTATGATCATGGCGCTTAGCGCATCTGAATCCGAAACACCAAGGCCAGTGATGCTCTGCTTCAAAAGGTCGCGGTGGTTCACCCGAATGGTCGCTCCAACCACACCTATTTGATCCAAGGCCGCAAGAGAAGCAGACAGCAGTTCAAGCTCCGCAACCAATGACTGCTCACCGATAATGTCGATGTCGCACTGCACAAACTGCCTGTAGCGACCCTTCTGGGGCCGCTCGGCCCGGAACACAGGACCGATCTGAATCGCCTTGAAAACCCTGGGAAGCTTCGCTTGATTGGATGCATAGAAGCGAGTTAGCGGGACCGTCAGGTCGAAGCGAAGCCCCAAATCTGCCAGCTCGTCACCAGATTCAAGGGCCTGAGTGAATTCATCGCCTCGCTTTTGAACCTTGAAAACCAGTTTCTCGTTGTCTCCACCCTGACCCGATTGCAAGCGAGTTAGCTCCTCCAGCACCGGTGTTTCAATCTCCTGGAAGCCGCGGTTGAGATAAGCCTCTTTCGCCAGTGTTAGCAGATACTCCCGCTTAGCTTTCTCGGCTGGCAGGAAATCGCGCATTCCCCTGGGGGGATTTACTTGAGACATCGCTTTAGTTTCTCATGTCTGAGTCTTTTCTGAGCGCAAGCCAAGGCTGGATTGCTATGGTGATGCTCATGTCAATCCAAGCGCCCAAGCGCTCCCGAGGCCGCCCGGTCACAACTGACCCACTCCAGGTGGGCCTAACAGCACTGAAGTTGTTCGTGGAGCGAGGCATCGACAAGGTCACGATGGATGATGTGGCGATTGCCGCTGGCATCTCTAGGTCAAACCTTTTTCGGATCTTCCCCTCCAAAGCAGCTGTTGTTTGGGGTGGCCTGCATGACTTCAACAAAGCCCTGGTGATTGCTCTGGAGCAAAGCAAGGAAGAGCGGATTGTGCCGCTTTTACACAAAGCCTGGGTAGAGGCTATGCATGTTGCCGATGCCTCTTTAGAGGTCGCTCGGCTGCGACTGAAGCTAATTGCATCTTCACCTGAGGTGATGGGCTGGGGTCAGGGGCAACTTGAGGAATCGAGAAAGGTGCTTGAAAAAGCCATTGCCGAGCTTGAGGGAGCTGACTCAGTGAAGCCAGCAATGGTGTCTGCAGCGCTTACCTCTGCATCCATGGCGGTTCTCACCTGGTGGGCAGAAACAGATGACCCAAGACATCCATCCGAGGTTTTAGACCAGAGCTTCTCTCAGTTTGAAGAAATCTTCACTCAGGTTCGCTAGGGCTTAATAAGGGTCGTGACCTTTTCAAGGTCTTGAAAAAAGCTTGCGTCCTTTTCGAAGTAAGCCTGCCTGTAACTCCAAGCCAAAACATCTGGCGCCCAAAGCAACGGTTCGCTCTTGGTTGAAATTCCCCAGATTGCCAGCTTCGAGGCTACCGAGTCACTCTTGCTGAGTTGATTGAGCACTAGCTCATCACGAGATCGCATTGCCCCTGGAGTTCGTTTCTCATAGATCACCGCACCAGTCGCATAGATGTGATTGCTCGCGAGTTCCTCCAAAAGGGCTCTTGTGAGTTTGGTTCTTGCGAGCTCTCCGGTTTTATCGTGCTCATCGATTTCATCAATCACCGCTACCACACAGCTTGCAGACTGGGCAATCAGGTGCGCTAGCTCGCGAATTTTTTGTCGCCCGACATCGGTTCTTGCCGCTTCGGTGGTGTGCCAGCGATCACTTGACACTGACTCTCGAATTTGATTTCTAAATCGAATGACTTCGGATTTTTCGAGCACGACAGCAACCAGGAGGTAGAAGCTGTCTGGGCCCTGAGCGGGACTTAGGAAACTTTCGTCTAAAAAGGCCATTGGACCTTTGGCCTTTTGAATCTTGTCGAGAATTCGCGGGCCCTTTTGTCTCAGCATCTTGAGCCTATTCGGCAAGCCCAACCACTCCCGCGTCGGTCGCATCGCTAAGTTCAAAGCTTCTAATCTCTACCTGAAGTTCACGTGTGGCCTCTCGCAGAGCGCGCTCCGGATCTAAACCTTGAGCCCGAGCGCTCTGCACAACCGCCAAAAGCAACTTACCAAGCTCGTCCTCGCTACCCAGCGGGATACTGGCCTCTGAGTTATCGAGCAAGCCAATCTTCTCTGCTTTACCCATGACCTTGGAAGCAAGCGCTAACGCCGGCATAGCTTGTGGGACACCATCCAACACAGACGTTCTGCCTGGCTTTTCTTTCTTTTTGTGGTTTTCCCAATTCTGGACTACATCATCACCGGTCTCGGCCCTAAACTCCTCGAGCTCGGCGTCGGAGCCAAAAACATGTGGGTGACGTGAACGCATTTTGTTTTCCATGAACTGCGCAACGTCCTCGATGCTGAACGGCTCGCCAAGAGTTCCAGAGGACGCGAGGTCGGAGTGAAAAATAACCTGGTACAAAACATCGCCAAGTTCTTCTAAGACATCCTCCCGACTCCCCGCCTCGATTGCGTCAATCAGCTCATAGGTCTCCTCAAGCAAGTACTGAACCAGTGACCTATGGGTCTGTTCGGCGTCCCATGGGCAGCCGCCTGGGGCTCTGAGCTGAGCTGCAGTTGCGATCAAGCTCTCTAGTTTTGTCATTTTTGCCCCTGAAAAATTAGTGCGAAGGTCTTCCAGAGCCAGTCAATCACCTCAGCATCTCGCAGCGGCTCTCCAACCGCCGATGTTGGTGCGGGAACCGATAACAATTTGGAGGTCTGGAGATACCGTGAGCCGGGTATACGGTGACTAAGCGCCACCACTTCTGCTTCAGTCAGCTCAACCGGGGCAAACTTTGCCTGCAACCCAAGCAGGTTCACATCCTTTAGCCCCAGTCGGTTTGCCTGCTGCCTGAGGCTAGTGACTTCAATCAAGTTTCTCACCGGCTCAGGAGCCTTGCCATAACGGTCCTCAAGCTCGGCGAGAATCAAATCCAACCTGGTGCGATCACTTTTCTCACCAGACTCAGCGGAGAGCTTGTGATATGCCTCTAGCCTGAGCCGCTCGGAATCCACGTATGAGGCAGGAATATG
>CAYTOH010000131.1:0-3212 GCA_964439375.1 uncultured Aquiluna sp. | reverse complement strand
GCCAACGTTGAGATGGTTGGAGTCCGCGACGTTATCGATCGCAAGGGTGTTCAGCAGGTTTTCGATGTTCTGAGAGCAGAATTCATCGAGGAGCCAACCAACTGGTCCAGAAGGTACAAAGCCAATCTAGAAAAACTTGCTTCCGGTGATGTTGTAAAGGTGTCCGAAGTAGTTCGCGATCTCTGGAGAAGAGATCAGGACCGTGGTCTTTCTGCCGGCGAGAAGAGAATGCTTGCCAAGGCCCGCCAGATATTGGTTTCTGAACTAGCCCTTGCCAAAAAGACCGACGAGGAAAAAGCTTCGGCCCTGCTCGATCAAGTTCTGGCCTCCTAGGAAAGACAAAAAGCTATGACCCCTCGCGCAGTGGCGGTGGTGCTACTGGCAGCAGGTCGGGGAGAGCGCTTAGGAGCCGATCAACCAAAGGCATTTGTTGAGCTGGCAGGAAAATCCCTGCTGGAGCATGCAATTTATCGAGCACTTGCCACCAAAAATTTACGCCAGTTGATAATCGCCGTTCCAGAATCACACCTTGCTCAAATTCTTGAGTTAGAAAACCAACTTGATTCTCGAGGAGTTGACATTCGAGTTGTGGTGGGCGGAGCCACCAGGCAGCAATCAGTTTCAGAAGCGCTCGCCGTACTTGCTGGAGGCATCGACATTGTTTTGGTTCACGACTCCGCAAGAGCGCTAACTTCAACAGATTTGTTCAATAGAGTTTGTGATGCGGTTTTTGAAAACCAAATTGGAGTTATACCCGCCTTACCTGTTGCGGACACAATCAAAAAGTATCGCGGGGATTTAGTTGAGGAAACTGTTGATCGTGCGGAATTGATTAGAGCCCAAACTCCGCAAGGGTTTCCAACCGAACTTTTAGTGAAGGCGCACGTTGCCGCTCAAGCTGATTTCACTGATGACGCAAGTTTGGTCCAAGCCTTCGGTGGCACTGTGATGATGGTTGCCGGGGAAGAAGTGGCGATGAAAATAACTACACCTGAAGATTTAGAAACCGCTCAAGGATATCTTCTTTCAGGGGCCAGAACTGGAATCGGATCCGATGCACACAGATTCAGTAGTGACCCTGGTAAAACTTTGTGGCTTGGCGCTCTGGAATGGGAAGGCCATCGCGGACTCGAAGGTCACAGCGACGGTGACGTAATCGCGCACTCGATTGTCGATGCATTGTTATCGGCAGCGGGCCTTGGGGATATCGGTTCAAACTTCGGTGTTGATCGTCCTGAGTATGCCGGAGCATCAGGAGAAGTGTTTCTTAGAGGAACACTTGACCTACTCACCAAGGCAGGCCTTGAGCCAGTGAATGTCTCGGTGCAACTTATTGGAAATGAGCCAAAGCTTTCTCCTAGGCGACTCGAGCTCGAGACTCACCTTGGTTCAATAATCGGTGCCCCAGTTAGTGTTTCTGCCACCACAACAGATGGACTTGGCTTTTTAGGAAGCGACGAGGGCCTTGCGGCTATCGCAACCAGTTTGGTTCGAAAGGTAGGCTTTAGCTCGTGACCCTGCAGCTTTTTGACTCCCGAAGCCAGAGCCTTCGAGATTTCAAACCACTAATCAAGGGCCAGGTCGGCATTTACCTTTGCGGCCCAACGGTCCAATCTGAACCTCACTTGGGTCATTTGCGATCAGCTTTGGTTTACGACCAGCTTCGTCGTTGGCTAGAGGCAAGCGGTCTAAAAGTTAGCCTGATTCGAAACGTCACAGACATTGACGACAAGGTTCTAGAAAACGCAAAGCTAGAAAATCGTCCCTGGTGGGAGCTTGCTTACCGATACGAGCAATTATTTGCTAGCTCATATAGGAAGCTTGATATTTCTGCTCCGGATTACGAACCTAGAGCTACAGCAAACATCATCGAGATGATTGAGTTAATTCAGCTCCTGATAGAGAAGGGTCACGCCTACCAGGCTGAGGGCTCAGCAGATGTTTACTTCAGCGCATCAAGCTGGAAAGACTACGGCGAGCTAACAAATCAGAAGCAAGAAGACTTAGTTGACGATACCGAGGCTGCAGTTCGCGGCAAGAAGGATCCAAGGGATTTTGCTCTTTGGAAATCCCACAAGGAAACAGAACCCAAGGATGCAGCCTGGAACTCACCTTTTGGCCCCGGAAGACCTGGCTGGCACATCGAATGCTCAGCAATGAGCGTGAAATACCTTGGCACAGCATTTGACATTCACGGCGGGGGATTAGACCTGAGATTCCCACATCACGAAAATGAGCTAGCCCAGTCACGCGCCGCAGGTCACGAATTCGCAAACTTCTGGCTGCACAACGGTCTTGTAAATGTAAACGGACAAAAGATGAGCAAGTCTGCTGGCAACTCAATTCTGGTCAGTGCGATTCTCTCCGATTCGAACGCTCTGGCGCTTCGCTACTACCTGGGTTCAGCTCAGTACCGCTCGGTGCTTGATTACAGCGAGGGAGTGCTCGATGAAGCTCAGGCAGCTCTTTCTCGAATCGAAACCTTCCTGTCCAGGGCCACCCGTGCTCTAACAGACACAAAGTTTCTGGACAAATTAGATTCTTCAAAGCGATCGTTCCCAGACAAGTTCACAAAAGCCATGAACGAGGACTTGAATATCCCCGCCGCCCTTGCTGTATTGCACGAGAGCGTGCGCGAGGGGAACTCAAATCTCGACGGAGACCAGCTTGAGAAAGCTGCGCGGAATTATGCTGAGGTGCTGGCTATGGTTGGTGTTTTGAACATCAACCCAACTTCTGATTTTTGGCAGCGCTCCAGTGCATCCGATGACGCAATGAGTGCTCTGGATGCTCTGGTTCGCTCTCTCATCGAACAAAGAAACCAGGCAAGAGATAGTAAAGATTTTGCAACATCTGATCGCATCCGCGATCAGCTAAAGGCAGTTGGTGTAGTCCTTGAAGACTCGGCCGGCTCGACACATTGGAGCTTAAGTGCCCAGCAAACCGACTAGACCAGGAGCCGCAAAAGGCAAAAAGGGACCCAACGTTGGAACCGGAGGGCACGGACGCAAGAAACTCGAAGGCAAAGGCCCAACCCCAAAAGCCGAGGACCGGAAAGGCCACAAAGCTTTCCGAGCCAAAAAATCGGTAGATAAGAAGAAAGCCGCCGGTGTAAGAGTTTCACGTAAGGGAGAGTTTGTCGCTTCCGGACCTAAAACTGCAGGGGTTGCAGGAGCCGCAGCCAGAAAAGGCAAGCGCATCACGAAGGCTTC
>CAYTOH010000130.1:0-3234 GCA_964439375.1 uncultured Aquiluna sp. | reverse complement strand
CAGTTCTCTCCAGCACCGTTTTCCGCGACGACATCAACGTTGCACCCAAAAATGTTGCTCCTGTTGTTCGCTATGTCGATGGCGTGAGGACCGAGCGATCGGTTGAGGAAGTTGCCGCAGAGCTGGCTCCCTTAGTCGGACTAGAGCTTCCTGAACTTCTCAAGCGACTTGAGGGAGATTCCGCCTACGCGAATCTAGCCAAGCGCGTCGATGCCGAAACCTATCGGGCGATCAAAGAGCTCCGCATCCCGTGGGTCTTTATTGACACACTTTCAGACCGCTTGTATCCCAATGGTGCGGTCGCCGGGAACCTAATTGGTTTCATTTCAAGGGATGGAGAACCGCTAGCTGGACTCGAGCGCCAATACAACACCTGCCTTGCCGGGGTTGATGGCCAGGAGCAGTATGAGCGCAGTGCTGAAGGTGTGCGAATCCCGGCCTCGAGTGTCACCACCCAGCCGGTCCAAGATGGCGGAATCCTGAACACCACAATCGATGCCAACCTTCAGTTCTTTGCACAGCAGGTGCTCGCGGATACCGTAAATGATCTATCTGCCCAGTGGGCGAGCGCAATCGTTATGGATGCCAAAACTGGCGAGATCCTCGTGGCGGCAGAGGCTCCGAGCGTTGACCCAAACAATCCAGCTGCTTCAGCTGCAAAGGATCGCGGGTCAAGAATTTTCCAGTTCGCTTTTGAGCCTGGCTCCATCATGAAGTCAATCACCACTGCCATGGTTTTGGACACCGGGGTCGCCGACGAAAACGATACCGTCAAGGCTCCAGATTCGATGGCCCTTGACTTTGCGGGGGGTCGAGTCAGGGACAGCTTTAACCATGAGACTTTCAACCTCACCCTCGCTGGAGTGCTGCGCTATAGCTCAAACACAGCAACCGTGAACTTCGGCAAGAAGATCCCAGCTGAAGTTAGGCACAACTATCTCCAAAAGTTTGGCTTTGGCAAAACGACTGCCTTGCGCTTCCAGGGCGAGTCAAGTGGAATCCTTCACCCTCACCAGGACTGGGACAGGCAGACTTATTACAACACCATGTTTGGTCAGGGCATCTCTGTCACCGGCATTCAGATGGCTTCTGCGTACCAGGCAATTGCCAACGGCGGTGTAAGGCTGGATCCAATTCTGGTTACTGGTTGCACCCGACCAGATGGTTCAGTGACGGATCTTCCTCAACAGCGGGCGGTCCGTGTTTTGCGGGAGTCAGTTGCCAATAACAACCTTGAGCTCATGGAGAAGGTCGTCGAATTTGGCGGCGTCGGCCGAACAGCTGGCATAGATGGCTACAGAGTTGGCGGCAAAACTGGTACCGCTCAGGTTCAGGACGGAGCGGGCTATGGCTCAAGGTTTGCCATATCTTTCTACGGCGTTGCGCCGATTGAGAACCCGAAGTTTGTCGTTGGTGTGACTATCTACAAACCAGTCGGCGAAACCAACTCCGCAAGGACGACTCCAGTTTTCAAGGCAATCATGCAGCAGGCCCTGAAGCACTACCGTATTCCTCCATCCACCACTAAGTCCCGCGACATTCCATCGGGCTCCAATGGTCAAGTTGAGTCTCGCGACTAGCGAACTGGCGCGCCTGTTCGGTCTTGAAATCTCGGGCTCGGATGTTCAGGTGTCAGGCGTTGCGATTAGTGCCAACGAGGTCGAATCGGGCGATTTGTTCGTTGCAATCCAGGGGGCGAAACACCACGGGCTTGACTTTTTGGAAACTGCCATCGAACGGGGTGCGGTAGCCGTCCTCAGCGATCGTGGCATCTCCGGGATAACCAGCTTGATAGCAAGCGATCCAAAGGCTCGGCTCGGAGAAATCTGTAACGCAGTTCTTGGAAGAGTTGAGCAATCTTTATTCGCGGTCACCGGGACTAACGGCAAAACCTCGACAGCCAACTACCTTTTCCAAATACTTGAACGCCTCGGCCAGAGCCCAGGGCTCGCAGGCTCAACGGGCATGCGCTTTGGAGACCAAACTATCCCAAGCCCCCTAACCACGGCTGAACTGACCACCACTAGGAAGTTTCTAAGCAAGCACGCCGCCCAGGGTGGCAAGACCGCCGTTCTTGAGGTGTCGGCGCAGGCCCTGGTTCGCCACCGAGTGGCGGGACTTAGGTTTGAGGTTGCGGGATTTACTAATCTCTCTAGAGACCACCTGGATGATTTTGCGTCCATGCAGGACTACTTCGACTCCAAGGCAAAACTCTTCGACCCCGCGGTTTGTTCTAAGGCGGTCATCTTTGTCGGCGATGACTGGTCCCAAAGATTGGCACACGATTTGGAGATACCCAAGGTTCTGGTGGGTAAAGGTCAAGAGATTGACTACCGATACGGTGAAGAAATGCTGACACTCTCAGGGAAGCTGAATCTCCAGATCGGCTTTGACCAGGGTGAACTGATGGCCAGAAATCTTGCCCTCGCACTTGCGATGGCTCATGCGGCGGGTTTCACCGAGGGTCAACTTCAGACTTATGCAAAAGACTTTGATCCAATCGCTGGCCGACTGGAACGGGTCAGTGACCGTCTGCCCCATTCTTATGTTGATTACGCACACACGCCCGATGGCATAGCGAGTGCGGTGACAGAGCTTTTGTCTCGCTACCCAGGAGTCACCCTCGTGTTTGGAGCTTCTGGAAACCGCGATAAAGGCAAGCGCCCAGAAATGGGTGCCGCCGCGGCGCTGGCTACCAGAGTTGTGCTAACCGATCAACACCCAAGAGATGAAAACCCAGCTGACATTCGCTCGGCCGTTGCAGAAGGTCTGCTAGCTTGCGGAAAGACCTTTACGGAGATTCCAGATCCTGAGCAGGCGTTTCGATTCGCTTTGACAATTACGCCACGCGAGCACGCTGTGTTGTGGTGCGGACCAGGGCACCTAAAATACCGAGAGATTGCCGGCAGCAAGGTCCCCTTTGACGCTCGGGCAATCGCAAAATTGGCGGTGGAAGACTCATGATTGGCTTGTCCTTAGCTGATATCGCCGCAGCCGTGAATGGTGAGATAGTTCAGGGTGATTCCTCGCAGGTCGTTGCGGGTACAGTACAGACCGACTCGAGACTCATTGAGTCGGGCGATGTCTTTTTTGCAAAACTTGGCGAAAACGAAGACGGCCACCGTTATCTCGACAGTGTCGTTGGGGTAGCGTCACTGGCTGTTGTGAGCAAGCCGCGGCTCGATCTAGACCTTCCACAAATTAAGGTGCACGACACAGTTGCCGCACTTTCAG
>CAYTOH010000129.1:0-3268 GCA_964439375.1 uncultured Aquiluna sp. | reverse complement strand
TCAGGAACATGGTCACCGCCAGCAGGGTAAACAGCAGAATCACACACATGGCTCCGATGAGCCCCAGCTCCTCGCCGATAATGGCAAAAATGAAGTCGTTTTGGACCTCAGGGATCCAAGACCATTTCATTCTTGAGCGGCCTAGGCCAGATCCAAAAATTCCGCCCTCAGCCAACGCCCAAGTGCCCTTTTCAAACTGCCAGTTCACACCCATCGGGTCAGCCTCAGATGGGTTGAGCCACGCACTAAATCTTGCTCGCCGCGAGCCCGACATCATGACCAATGCAAAAGCTGCCATAGCCCCCAAGGCCGCAACCAGGAACCACATGCTGAGCTTCATTCCGGCGAACAGGAATAGGCCCATGAGCATGATTACCATCACCACGCCCGTTCCCATGTCTTTACCGAAATAGACCACCATGACCAGCGCTGCAATCGAGTAGGCAGCAACCCTCACCCAAGTCGGCTTGTCTAGCTCCGGGTCGCCCGTGAGCTCAGCGAGCATCAAGCTGAAGGCAATCGCCAGTCCAAGCTTGAGAAACTCTGATGGCTGGATACTGATGAAGCCGATGTCCAGCCAGTTTCTGTTTCCATTGATTTCGTTTCCAAACAAAACTGTGAGCAGCTGCAACCCCAGGGTCGACCAAAGAAACAAGGCGCTAAACCGCTTATAGAACCCAAGTGGGAAGTTCGATGCCACAACCAAAACCACTGCGCCGATCAGAGCAAATCCACTTTGTCGTAAGACTGTATCCGCAGCATTTGCAGTGGTTTTAAAGGCATCAACCGATGATGCACTGGCAACCATTACGAGCCCAAGGAAGGTGATTATTGCGGTGAGGCCCAGGAGCATGTAGAACTCCCTGGACTGAGCCCGGAACCTTGGCTTAAACGACGGTTTGCTGGTTGTCACCTGGCCCCCGTTCTCACTGCTGCCTGAAACTGATTGCCACGGTCCTGGTAATCCTTGTACTGATCCATGGATGCAGCTGCCGGAGCAAGAAGGACGACATCTCCGGCTTCAGCTAGCTGCCTCGCACTCTTGACTACTAAATCCATGGCCTTGCCAGTCATGACACTAATCTCCAAGTTAGGACAGAGGTCAATAAAAAGGCCTTCAAGCTCGGCTGTGTCGGCTCCAATAAGCACAGCGCCTCTCAGTCGATGCTTGTGCTTTTGAATCAATGGTCGAAGATCCACGCCTTTGAGTAGGCCGCCGACAATCCACACCACACTTTCAAAACTTGATAGCGACGCATCTGCGGCGTGTGCATTTGTCGCTTTCGAGTCATCAACAAACAAAACACCATCATGCTCAGCAACTCGCTGAATCCTGTGCGGCGCTGTCTTGAAACTTCTAATCGCTTCCCTAATCGACTCCGCAGAGACGCCAACCGAGCGAGCCAAAGCGCTGGCTGCCGCGATGTTTGCAAGCATGTGGTCAGAACGGATGCCAATCTGGTCTATGTCGTCAAAGGTCGCAAGCTCCAATCCTGTGCTGTAGCGATCCTCAATAAAAGCTCGATCAACCAAGAACTCTTCGACAAACCCAACTTGGCTCACAGTCGGCACCTCGAGGGTAAAGCCGATTCCCCTGCATCCCTCAATGACATCTGCCGATTCTGCAGCGGCCAAAGTTTGCGAATCTTGAGCGTTGTAAACGATGGCTAACTCGGTGTTCTCGAAGACTTTGGACTTTGCCGCAAAGTATGACTCGGCATCACCGTGCCAGTCATAGTGATCGGGAGCTAGATTCAAAAATGCTGCCGACTTTGGAGAAATCTCCCCCAAGTAGTGAAGTTGGAAGCTGGAGAGTTCAACAACAAGAAAATCAAAACCCTCAGGATCTCGAACGGCGTCCAGGATCGGATTTCCAATGTTCCCGCATGCTCGCGCCCGCAGACCGTTAGCTTGGAGCATGTGGGTGGTGAGCTCAGTGGTGGTCGTTTTGCCGTTGGTGCCGGTGATGACAATCCATGACGCTCGCTGAACCTTATCCCCGACTAAGTGCGCAAGCTCAACATCGGTAGTGATTCGGATGCCGCTTTGGACAAGAGCCTGGACCATGGGGTGAGCTGGAGCAAAACCCGGCGATACCACCGCAAAATCAATGCCGGCTAGATCAAGATCATCGATTCTGTCTGACTGCACAAGATTGGCTCCGATTACATCCAGCAGGTCCGCTAGCTCAGGCTCCACCTTTGCCGCATACACATCAACGCTGACCCCGAGTTCGATCAACGTGTCGGCGACAGAAAACCCAGATTTTCCAAGCCCTAACACGCATGCCTTTAGGCCGGCCCACGCTCCAAACCAGCTGTCGGGAAGCATCTAGATTCCGTAGATCCACTCGAAGTAGAACAGGCCAATGCCGGCACTTACGCAGAGCGCGGAAATGATCCAGAACCTCACTACAACCGTTATCTCTGCCCATCCCTTGAGTTCAAAGTGGTGGTGTAATGGCGACATCAAAAAGACTCGCTTTCCAACTCCAGTTCGCCATTTGGTGAGCTTGAAGAAAGTGCGCTGGATAATCACCGATCCAGTGACAATTACAAATAGACCACCAATAAGAACTAGAAGCAGTTCAGTGCGGGAGAGGACCGCAAGGGCGGCAAGCGCTCCTCCAAGACCCAAAGAGCCAGTGTCGCCCATGAATAGTTGGGCGGGTGAGGTGTTCCACCACAAGAACCCAATGCAGGCTCCAACAATCGCAGCTGCGATGACAGCTAGGTCGAGTGGATCCCTAACTTCATAGCAGGCGTTTATGTTTTCAACCGCTGTACGGCAGCTCTGATTGAACTGCCAGAAGCCAATCACGACATAGGCTCCGATAGCCATAATCGCAGCTCCCGTTGCAAGCCCATCCAGGCCGTCTGCAATGTTCACGCCATTTGAGGTTGAGGCAACCATAAAGTAAATCCAGCCAACGAACAGAACCATGCCAACTGCAGAGCCCCAGACAAACAAGTCAATTGGCAGGTCACGAAACAGCGAGATGTGAGTTGAGGCGGGGGTCAATCCGCGGTCGTTGGGGAACTGGAGAGCAAGAATTGCAAAAATCACTGAGACCAGGCCCTGCCCGCCGATTTTTGCCCAGCCACCAAGGCCGAGGCTTTGCTGCTTGCGAACCTTGAGGAAGTCGTCAATAAAGCCAACCAAACCGAGCCCTAGCATCATGAAGATAACTAGGAGGGCAGAAATCGAGGGGGTTTCGCCATTGAGCAGCTTTGCTCCAAAGTATCCAACAACCGCGGCGAACAAAATC
>CAYTOH010000128.1:0-3309 GCA_964439375.1 uncultured Aquiluna sp. | reverse complement strand
CTGAGCAGTCAACCGATGCCTTTGTGTTCCACCACCCAGAGGCAAAGTACTTCTCGGTTTAGAGCTTGGTTCTTGCCAACACTGCCAAGACAGGTTTAGCCAAAACCAAGATTGCGATGGCAAGGCTTACCGCCCGAACGCTATCCCAACTTAGGGTTGAGGTGGTGAGGGTATAGAGCAAAAAGCTAGCCATGTTTTCCACTAGTGGAGCTTCGGCTCGATAGCCGATCGATGCATCAAACCCGGTTGCAAAGGGCCAGAACCAAAGGTTCATCACAAGGCCAAAAAGGTATGAACTGATAACCGCATACCCCGCAAGGATCACGATTCTGACCCTGGGGGAGAATCTGAGTTTCCCTACTAAGCCAGCTCCCAAGCCAACCCAACCGACTGCAAAGATCTGAAACGGCGTCCAAGGCCCAATCCCGCCATAAAACACCGAACTGGTGATGATCGTGAGTGCCCCAAGAAGAAATCCAAACTTCGGCCCGAAGGCAAACCCGCCCAGAATCACAAAAAGGAACACCAACTCAAAACCAGCAACCCCGGCAGTGGCAATTCGGGTGGCGCTTGCAATAGCGGCCAACGCTCCCAACACAGCCAGCTGCTTGGGCCCAACAAACCCTCGATCCAGAACCCACAACACCAGGACCGTCAGTGCAAACAGCGAAACTATTGCGACAAACCCACTGCCGAGCTCTGCGCCAGCCGCCGTGGCTGGAAAACTGAACGGCCAACTAAAGCCCAAAAGTGCCAAAAGAGAGGCGAGCGAGATGATCCAGCCTTGAGACTTTGTGATTGTCACTTCAGCACCGCCTCGAGCTGAATTTGAGTATCTGCGCCAGCGGCAAAGTCTCGATCGTGCGTTGCAAACAAAACTGCGCAGCCTGTCTCTGCCACGCATGCCAGCACTTCCGCAACCTGATTCCGCGCTCCCCAGTCAAGACCTTTTACCGGTTCATCAACTAAAAGTAGCTGTGGCTTGTGAGCGAGCTGCATTGCGATTGCGGTGGCGAGTTTGGTGCCTGCAGAGAGGTCTCTTGGGTGAGTGAGAAGTAGCTCGCTCGTAACCGGAATCAAAGATTCAAGCGTGAGCTTGGTTAGACCACCGGGCGCTTTTGCAACTCGATCTGAACGCTCTAGCTCTTCCGCCAAAGACTGACAAACAAAAAAGTCCTCGACTCTTTCGGGCACAAACCTGGCACCGGGCAAATCCTGAGCTATCTGGGCAAGAAGGGATGTTTTGCCCACGCCATTAGGACCAAGAATTGCCATCCGTTCGCTTTGGTGAATCACCAGGTTTGAAGGCAGGTTTAGGTCTCGGATCTGGGGAACAACGTAATCAATCAGCAAATCACGACCAACAACAGGCAGCCTTCTGACCGGATGAAGTAATTCAGGTTTATAGCTTCCAGTGCTTAGTTCGCCATCCAAAACAAAATGCTTAGCTCCGGGAATCTCTATGCCTTCAAGTTGGTGTTCTGCAACCACGACAATGACTCCAGAATCAGCCTGAGCCCTAATCAAATCTGCAAGCTGCTGGCGGGAATCGGAATCTAACGCGGCGAAGGGCTCGTCCAGCAAAACTAGCCTTGGGCCATGCGCCAATGCATTTGAAATCGCAAGCTTGATGGCTTGACCCTCGGAGAGTGAGGTAGTGGCTTGATCTCTAAAATCGATCCAAGGCAGGTGCGGACTGGCAAGCTCGGCTGAAGCAGTTTCGTTCAGAAACCAAGTTCTCGGCTGCTGGGGCAAATACCCAACTAGTCCGGACACCGCCGCCAGGTCTGTTGCAGGGTCAAAGCCAAACACACTCACTTCACCCTCAGGGATCCGGCCGGTCCGCAGGGTTGTTATTCCGCTCAGGGTCTCCAAGAGTGTGGTTTTTCCGCCCCCGGTTGGGCCAGAAATCACCACCACATCTCCAGGATTCAGCTCTAGGTTGATGGCGCTGGAAGCCCCCGGAAGTCTCAATTTGATGAGCTTCACAGTCTGGGTTTTTTGAGCTGATTTTCGCGGGCCGGTTGCAAACCTGATCCCAACAATCACTGCTTTCTCAATCGCAGTCTCCAAAAGCGGAATCAGAATCTTTGACTTCTTTTCCCCTCGAAGTCGGTTAGCCGCAGCGATTCGCTTGCTTGCATCCAGCAATTCAGGGAGGGTCGCAAGGCTAACGGATAGTGCTAAGAGCAGTCCGGATTTGGAGCGCTTTGCAAAGCCAAGGATTCTTGCTGGGGTCAGGAAAACAGATACGAAGCCAAAACCAAGAATCGTCGCAGCAAAAGGCAAGGCGGAGAGCACAGCATTAGTCAGACCCTGCAGGCCAACCGAGCCGAAAAGGACAACGTGAGAAAAGATCCCACCCAGCCGAACACCGGGAAGGTCAAGAATTGTTTCCCCTGAAGATGCGGCAGTGAAGACAACCGAATAGACAAGGCGGAACAAGATAAAGCCCAGAGCCAGCCCAAGCGCTAAGCGCAGCTTGGCTAGGGCAGAAATCATGAGTTAGTTAGGTCTGCGCTCAACGCCGCCGGTTGCAAACGCGAGACCAATTGACTGTCCAGGCTCAAGCATTAGCGTGCCAATGCCCTCCTTGGCATACTGCCAATCAGCGCTTGAATCAGCCTTGACCCAGACGCCCCAGTAGGCAAATGCAGGTGGCATCTTGGCGCAGGTCTCGATGTATGGCTCCTGGCCAGAGACAAGAATCTCGGTGGTTGCCGAAGGCAATCCGTTTACTCGACAGACAATCTGGTCACCGTACTCGATGGTGCCCTCTACCTTTAATCCACCCTCAGCAAGAAGTTCCTTTGCGAGCATCGGCTCAGAGGACTCCACACACATGGACTTGCGCTTATCCATCGAACCGTAGTTGACGATTACCTCAACGCCAGGGCACTCACCGGTAACGATGTAGTTGGCTTCTGGAGCATACGGCTCCAAAGGCGCACATCCGGCCAGAGCTAGCAGACCTACAGATAACAGGGCAACACGACGCATGAAAGTCCTTCGTTGATTTCCTAAATCCTACCCGAGCCAGCCAGGCAGCTTCTTTTTGTTACGAGGAATTTGGAGGGTTCTGCAAGGTTAGATACAGCATGAATCTTTCAGGAATGCGGTTTTTGGTTGTCGGCGGCTCAGGAGTGCTGGGGGCAGAGCTAACTCGCCAGCTCCACTCACACGGGGCTGAAGTTTTGGCGACCGCCACCAGCAATGACTCGGCAGCGAGAATTCCTGCCGTCGCCGAAGTCAGATTGATCCTGAATTACCAAGACCCCCAGAGCATCGAAACCCTCACCGATTACCTGA
>CAYTOH010000127.1:0-3310 GCA_964439375.1 uncultured Aquiluna sp. | reverse complement strand
CAGGTGATTCCCTACGGGCCAATAATGATGGACCCTTCGGCTGCGGTTTTGCACTACGGCCAAGAGATTTTCGAGGGCATCAAGGCATATCGTCATGAAGATGGCTCGATCTGGACGTTCAGGCCAGATGCTAATGCGCTTAGATTGCAGCGGTCTGCCTACCGGATGGCTCTACCTGAGTTGCCAACCGAGGTTTTCATCGAATCTTTGGCCCAGCTGATTGCGGTTGATGGGTCCTGGGTGCCAAGTGCAGAGGGCGAAAAATCGCTCTACTTTAGACCCTTTGAAATTGCTGCGGAGAACTTCTTGGGCGTCAGGGCTGCTCAGCGGGCAGAGTATCGCGTGATTGCTTCACCGGTTGGCCCCTACTTCACAGGCGGTGTAAAGCCGGTGTCGATTTGGATTGCGCTCGATTCCGCTCGCGCTGGTCGCCATGGAACCGGGGAGGCAAAAACCGGAGGTAACTACGCTGCATCGCTACTGGCCCAGCAAGAGGGCTATGCCAATGGTTGCAACCAGGTGATGTTCCTAGATGCTGAAACCGGAACCTACATCGAAGAGCTGGGTGGAATGAACCTCTTCTTTGTTTACTCCGATGGTCACGTGGTCACCCCGTCGCTTGATGGCACCATCCTCAGGGGCATTACTCGCGATTCGATCCTCACTCTTCTTAGAGATCGCGGACTTGAGGTTCAGGAGCGCAAAGTGAGTCTGGCTGAGGTTCGCGACGGCGTAACCGGCGGCGAAATCGTTGAGGTGTTTGCTTGCGGCACTGCGGCAGTTGTGACACCGGTCGGAATCCTGAAGTCGAAGCACGAGGAGCTGGTTATCGGAGGCAATGAGCCGGGGGATCTGACAGTTTCAATTCGCTCCGAGCTCACAGGAATTCAGTACGGCAGGGTGCCAGATCGCCACGGTTGGCTAAGAAAGCTGGCAGACTAGTCCGATGCGCATTGCGAGATTCAGTCGCGCGGGCAACGTTGCCTACGGACTTGTTGAGGGGGATACCCTCAAGCCAATTATCGGCGACCCGTTTTCGGGCATTACTGAATCCGGTGAGTCATTTCCACTATCAAGTGTTGAGCTTTTGGCTCCGGTGACCCCAACAAAGATTGTCTGCATCGGGATGAATTACTCCGCTCACGCAGCCGAGATTTCACAAGACGTACCCGATGAGCCACTGATGTTCTTCAAGCCAACCAGCTCCATTACTGCAGCCGGTCAGCCAATCGTTCTGCCATGGCAGTCCAATCAGGTTGAGCTTGAGTGCGAGCTTGCGATAGTTGTCGGCAAAGAAGCGAAGAATGTCCCGATCGACAAGGTTGGCGAATACATCCTCGGCTTCACCATTGCTAACGATGTGACCGCAAGAGACATTCAGTTCTCTGACTTGCAGTGGGCGAGGTCGAAAGGTTTTGACACATTCTGTCCCCTGGGGCCTTGGGTTGACACTGAGTTTGATCCCGAGGAGGCGATGCTGCAGTCTCGCGTTAACGGAGCAGTGCGCCAGCAAGGCACCACAAATGACATGAACTTTGGGATCTACGAAATCTTCACCTATGTGAGCCAGAACGTCACTCTTTACCCCGGTGATGTGATTCTCACAGGCTCTCCTGCAGGTCTAGCAAAGATTGAAAAGGGGGATTCGGTGGAGTGTGAAATCAAGGGTCTAGGAGTTTTAGCTAACCCTGTCGCATAGGCTTGGGGATTGTTATGTCACTAATTACTGCCCCCACCACTAATGCAACCGGTTCTGATATCAGGGTCAGGTTCTGCCCATCACCGACCGGCACCCCTCACGTTGGTTTAGTTAGAACCGCCCTTTTCAACTGGGCATATGCCCGTAAGGTGGGCGGCAAATTCCTTTTCCGCATCGAGGACACCGATGCCGCTAGAGACAGCGAAGAGAGCTACCACCAAATCGTTGATGCCCTGCGCTGGCTAGGGATGGATTGGGACGAGGGCATTGATGTTGGCGGACCAAATGAGCCATACAGGCAATCCCAGCGCGGTGATTTGTATAAAGAGGTTGTCGAAAAACTAAAGGCATCGGGACACATTTATGAATCCTTCCTCACCGGTGAAGAGATTGAAGCGAGAAACATTGCTGCGGGTCGTGCGGTGCAGCTTGGTTATGACAACTCCGAGCGGGACCTAAGTGAAGCAGATCGAGAGCGTTACCTGGCAGAAGGCAGAGAGCCTGCACTAAGGCTTCGAGTTCCAGACCAGGACATCACCTTTGTTGATCTTGTTCGCGGCGAGATAACTTTCCCCGCCGGTTCGTTTCCCGACTTTGTCGTGGTTCGTCCAGGTGGCCAGCCGCTTTACACCCTTGTCAATCCAGTAGACGATGCCCTGATGGGCGTCACCCATGTGCTGCGTGGCGAGGACTTGCTGTCCTCAACGCCTCGGCAGATCGCACTTTACAACGCCATGTTCGAGGCGGGGATAACTAAGTTCATCCCGCGCTTTGGCCACCTCCCTTTTGTTATGGGAGAGGGAAACAAGAAGCTTTCTAAGCGAAACCCGGAGAGCAACCTCTTCCTGCACCGCGATCGAGGCTTCATCCCAGAGGGTCTACTCAACTACCTTGCACTCTTGGGCTGGTCGATTGCGGCCGATCGCGACATCTTCACCATGGATGAACTTTGCACGCACTTCGATGTTGCAAATGTGAATCCGAACCCGGCTCGCTTCGACCAGAAGAAAGCTGATGCCATAAATGCGGCTCACCTGCGGCTATTGGACATAGTTGACTTTGAGAAGCGACTGGTGCCTTATCTCCAGAGTGCTGGGGTTGTGGGTTCGACACTGAGTGAGCGAGACAGGGAAATTCTTTCCAGCTCAGCCCCACTAATCCAAGAGCGCATTACTGTGCTATCCGAGGCCAGCGGGATGCTCGGCTTCTTGTTCCAGAATCTAGATCAACTTCACTTCGAGACCGAGGCACTAGACGGACTACCGGCTAACGCCAAGGAGATTGTTTTGGCAGCTCACCAGGCTCTATCTGGATTAGCTGAATTCAAGACAGAGCCGATTCAGCAGGCCCTGAGTGATGCGCTGGTCGAAAAGCTGGGGGAGAAGCCGAGAAACGCCTTTGGTCCGGTTCGAGTTGCCATCTCAGGACGTAGAGTCACTCCGCCTTTATTTGAGTGCATGGAGATTCTGGGCAAAACTGAGTCACTCGCTCGACTAGAGGCTTTCGCGCAATCCCGCTAAGATAGGGCGTCGGACCCTCGGGTTCGACCCTTGGGGTATGGTGTAATTGGCAACACGGAGGTTTCTGGTTCCTTTGTTCTTGGTTCGAGTC
>CAYTOH010000126.1:0-3336 GCA_964439375.1 uncultured Aquiluna sp. | reverse complement strand
CCGGTGTTCCAGGTGTACTGGTTGCCGTTCACCAAGATGGTTGGCGTTCCAGTAACTGAGACTCCCTGCTGCGGAGTTGAGAGCACTAGCTGAGTGTGCTGCTCAATGTAGCTGGCGAAGCTCTTGGCCTGGATGCAGCCCTTGACTTCTTGGGATCCAGCACCAGCCTGAGTCGCAAACTCAAAGAGCTTGTTGTCGTCGTGGCCCTCCTGGCCCTCAGCTGGCTGCTCCTTCATCAAGATGGAGTGGAAGTCGAAGAATGAGTCTGGGGCGAAGTTAGCAACACAGAATGCACTGTTCGCTGCCCTGGATGAGTACTGGTTGAGAGATGCTCGATCCAAGAAGCTAAGTGGTCGAATCTCAACTGTGGCGGCACCGGTGTCAACCCATGAGCGCATCTGCGCCTCATTTGGGACATCGAATGCCTGGCAAATTGGGCACTGGTAGTCAACGTAAACAACGATTTCTGGTGACTCACCATCAGAGTCTGGGGTAGGGGTGTTTTGCGCAGTGAAGGCCTGGAGACCTACACCCACTTTGAGTCCACCAAACTCAGTGAGGTTCAGCGGGGTCTCCTCAACAGCCGGAGCCTCGGCACGGTTTGACGCCTCATACCAGATCACTCCCGCAACACCACCGATGATTGCAAGGGCAACACCCACAACACTGAGCTGAAGAACTAGGCGAGAACGCTTTTCCTTCTTGGCGCTCTGCTCCCTTAGCTCACGAGCTTTCTCTCGAGCTGCCTCGCGCTGCTGTGAGCGGGTTGGCTTTGGTTCTGGTGACATTGAGTTCCCTACCTCTAGGTATCAGCTTTATTACAAAGCTCTGTAATTCTAATTAGAGTGCGATACTAATTCAGTTCGCCTTTGGCAAACGCCTATCACTATGGATCGTCCGGCACGTACCTGCCGGTGAAGGAGTAAATCATGGCATCAGTGTCATTTCGTAATGCAACTCGCATTTACCCCGGTGGCAATAAGCCCGCGGTAGACAAGCTAAACCTTGAGGTCGCTGACGGCGAGTTCCTGGTTCTAGTTGGACCATCGGGTTGCGGTAAGTCGACCTCCCTGCGCATGCTCGCAGGTCTTGAAGAGGTCAACGAGGGAGCCATCTACATTGGCGACCGCGACGTCACTGACGTCCCGCCAAAGGATCGCGACATCGCGATGGTGTTCCAGAACTACGCGCTCTACCCACACATGACAGTGGCGGAGAACATGGGCTTCGCCCTAAAGATTGCTGGTGTTAGCAAGGAGGAGCGTGCAGAGCGCGTTCTAGACGCAGCCAAGCTTTTGGATCTTGAGCCATACCTCAACCGCAAGCCAAAGGCTCTATCCGGTGGTCAGCGCCAGCGTGTTGCCATGGGTCGCGCGATTGTTCGTAAGCCACAGGTGTTCCTGATGGACGAGCCGCTATCAAACCTTGATGCCAAGCTTCGTGTGCAGACCCGTACCCAGATTGCATCTTTGCAGCGAAGACTGGGCGTAACGACCGTTTACGTTACCCACGACCAGGTTGAAGCTATGACCATGGGTGACCGCGTAGCAGTTTTGAAAGACGGCCTGCTTCAGCAGGTTGACAGCCCTCGCACCCTTTACGATCGCCCAGCGAATGTATTCGTTGCAGGCTTCATCGGATCTCCTGCCATGAACTTGGTTCAGCTTGAGATCGTTGACGGTGGTGTGAAGTTTGGCGACGCAGTTCTGCCAATCTCACGCGAGGTCCTAAGCAAGGCTTCCGGTAGCCGCGTAACCGTTGGTATTCGCCCAGAGAAGCTATCGGTCGAGCCGCACGGTCTAGTGGTTGACGTGGATGTTGTGGAGGAGCTTGGCTCCGACGGCTTCCTCTACGGTCGCGCTCAGCTAGATGGCACCGAGCAGAACGTAGTGGTTCGCGTTGATGCCATCAACCACCCCAAGGCAGGAGAGCGCATCCACCTCTTGGCAGATGCTTCTTCGGTTCACGTATTCGACACCGAGAGTGGCCTTCGCCTCAACTAGTGTCTTCAAAACTCAACATCACAACTGCCGCGGCGGAACCAGCACTGCTGGATCTGCCGTGGCAGTTGCCTTTAGAGGACTGGCCGCAGGAGAACATTGCTGCCTTGCCTAAAGGCCTGTCTCGACACACGGTTCGCTTCGCTCACCTTGGCGACCACGTCATCGCAATCAAGGAGACTCTCTTCGATTTAGCAAAGCGTGAATACGAGATGCTAAAAAAGCTTGAGAAGCTCGATGTCCCTTGCGTTGAACCCTTCGCAATCATTAGTAATCGTGAGGATGCCTCAGGTGAGCCACTGCCTGCGGTGCTGATTACCCGTCACCTAAAGTTCTCCCTCCCCTACAGAGCGATGTGGTCGCAAGGGCTCAGGGAGCAAACAGCAAACCGCCTGGTTGATGCGTTAGCGCTGTTGTTGGTTCGGCTTCACCTCGTGGGATTTTTCTGGGGTGATGTTTCGCTCTCAAATACTCTTTTCCGTCGTGATGCCGGCAAGTTCGCGGCTTATTTGGTCGATGCAGAAACCGGCCAGCTCTATGACTCAAGGCTCTCCAACGGCCAACGGGAAAACGATTTGGAGATTGCAAGAGTCAACATCGCAGGAGAGCTGATGGATCTCCTCGCCTCGGGGAAAGCGGTGGATATCGACCCTGGTGTTGTCTCGCAGCGAATTGTGAACAAGTACCACGAGCTGTGGCAGGAACTAACCGCGGTTGAGGTGTTTGACGCCTCCGAGCGCTGGAGGATATCTAGGCGTGTGAAGCGGCTAAACGACCTTGGCTTTGATATCGAAGAGCTGTCGATGGTCGCTGACGCCGTTGGCCACACCGTAAAGATTCAACCAAAGGTTGTCGATGCAGGCCACCACGCCCGCCGACTGCTGCTGCTAACCGGCCTTGACGTTGAAGAAAATCAAGCCCGCCGACTGTTAAACGACATCGATGGCTACAAGCTCGCACACTCAAGACCAGGAGCTGACGAAGAAGTTCTAGCCCATGAATGGCTCAGTAATGTCTATGAACCAGTTATCACTGCCATTCCTGCCGACTACACAGGTCGTCTTGAGCCCGCTGAGATCTTCCACGAAGTACTTGAGCACCGCTGGTACATGTCTGAAAAGCAAGGTAAGGATGTGCCGCTGATTGACGCGGTCCGCTCCTACATCAACGAGATCCTCGCCCCACGCAGGGACGAAGAGGCATTGATTTCACCAACCACAGAATCGTTCACACTTGCCGAGCCGATTCCATCGGGAACCATCGTGGTTGATGAGGATGAAGCTGGCGATTGGCGAGATAAGGTCTAGGCCCGCATTGCGGCAATTTGGTAGAGCGC
>CAYTOH010000125.1:0-3397 GCA_964439375.1 uncultured Aquiluna sp. | reverse complement strand
CAGACCGCCTAGGCCCATTACTGAGGCAAAAATTTAGACTGGGAGGAGTTCCAGAGATGGTTTGGGTGCTATTTCGAGGGTTTCTTCATTCACGCCTTGGAGCCTAGCGATGCTTTTGCCTGGCTTAGGTCTAGGAGGGTCGGGTGTTGGGCTTGTATCCTTGTCCGCAATGAGCGAATACCCTTTCTGGCCAGCCCCCTTGGGCAAGGCATTCAGAGCAAAGGTTGCGCTGCCTGGTTCGAAGTCGCTCACCAATCGAGAACTACTGCTTTCAGCTATCGCCGAGACCGAAACCAAGTTAATCGCCCCACTGGTATCGAGGGACTCACAGTTGATGATTGATGCATTGAGTCAAATGGGCACCGAGTTCCGTTGGGTCGAGTCAGACCTAGTTGTAACTCCAAATCAGTTGAAATCGGGCGGCAAGATTGACTGCGGTCTGGCTGGAACAGTGATGAGATTTGTTCCCCCGCTGGCGCTTCTAGCTAACGGCTCAACAGAGTTCGATGGGGACGACGGCGCAAGACTGCGCCCGATGCAGACCACCATTGACTCACTTCGAAGCTTGGGTGCTGAGGTGATTGCGGAAAACCCAGCGCTACCTTTTTCAGTTTTGAGCTCTGGTGTGATCGAAGGCGGAGAGCTAGCGATAGACGCGTCAGCGTCAAGTCAGTTTGTCTCCGGATTGCTTCTAGTAGCGGCGAGATTTAGAGACGGCCTGACCCTTAGGCACATCGGACAAGATCTGCCCTCACTCCCCCATATAGAAATGACCCTAGAAACCCTAAGGTCCCGCGGTGTTAATGCGTATGCAATCGATGAGCGCAGTTGGCGAGTAGAGCCGGGAGTAATTCAAGGTGGCGAGCGTGTAATCGAGCCAGATCTTTCTAATGCGGGTCCATTTTTAGCAGCGGCCATGGTTTGTGGCGGTGAGGTACAAATTCCATACTGGCCAAAAAAGACAACCCAGGTTGGTGCGGAATTTGAAAACATCCTGCCAAAAATGGGAGCCAAGATTCACCGCGAGGGAGAGGATTTGGTTCTCGTTGGTTCGGGTCAGATCCATGGCATTGACATCGACCTTTCAATCGGCGGAGAGTTGGCCCCGGTCATTGCCGCTTTGGCGACCCTCGCAGAGACGCCATCAAGAATCACCGGCATTGCTCACCTCAGGGGTCACGAAACCGATCGCTTGAAAGCATTGACTACAGAGATCAATCGGCTCGGTGGAAACTGCAGGGAACTAGAAGATGGTTTAGAGGTCACACCTGCAACCTTGTCCGGAGGTCAGTGGTTTAGCTACCATGACCACCGCATGGCAACCGCGGGGGCAATAATCGGCCTGAGAATTCCAGGTGTCTCGGTTGAGAACATCGCTACGACCTCAAAAACCATGCCTAGATTTGCTGAACTTTGGACCGCAATGCTGGAGAGCAAGTGAGCCGCTTTCTAGAATCCGGCGATTACCTCGATGAAGACGACGTCCGGGTCAGGCCGAACCCAAGAGGATCAAAGCCTCGCACCAAGCGCAGGCCAAATTTTGATTCAGCACCACTCGGAATGGTTCTTGAAGTACATCTAGCGCGCTATCGAGTCTTGATGGACGATGGCACTGAGGTAATCGCCACCTTGGCCAAAGAGCTGCGTAAAGAAGGTGCTGTTACCTGTGATCGGGTTCGCCTTGCGGGTGAAATCTCTGGCGAGCGTGGGGCTTTGGCCAGAATAGTGAAGATTGAACCGCGAAAAACCCAACTCTCGCGGACCAACGAAGAATCCGAGGCGGGCGAACAGACCATAGTTGCCAACGCCGATCAGCTAATGATCGTGATGGCTGCTGCAAACCCTGAACCGCGCTCAGGGTTGGTGGATCGCTATCTTGTTGCAGCTTTTCACGCAGGAATTGAACCGATTTTGGTCATGACAAAGTGCGATCTAGCAGACCCAGCTGAGTTTCTAGCGGGGTTTGAAGGGTTTACCCTCAAGATCCTCAAGACTCAAAAAGATAGCCCAAACCTTGAGCAGATTAGAGCCATGCTGCCAGGTCACACCACCGTTTTAGTCGGTCACTCGGGCGTAGGAAAAACCACACTAATCAACGCGATTGCGCCAAACTTCAAGCGTGCTACCGGAGAGGTAAACGCTCTCACCGGGAAGGGAAAACACACCTCTTCCTCGGCAAAAGCCATCCCCGTTGAAGGAGGTTGGATCGTTGACACCCCGGGCATTAGAACGTTTGGCCTCAGTGGAATAGACGCAGCTGGGCTCCTAAAGGGCTTTGCGGATCTGACTGAGGCCTCGGAGCAGTGTCCAAGAGACTGCTCCCACCTGGCTAGTGCTCCTGACTGCGCCCTGGATGACCTGGTGGCACAAGGTTCTCTAGCGCAAAAACGACTGGATTCTTTCAGGAGATTGGTTGACTCGATTGGGTCGGTAGATTGATGGCCATGAACGATTTGGAGCTCGCTTTAGCCCTGGCTGATGCAGCAGATGCTATTTCACTGAACCGCTTTAGAGCACTTGACCTAAAGATTGAAACCAAGCCCGACCGCACCCCGGTAACAGATGCCGACCAAGCCGTTGAGTCGGCCCTCAGGGCACTATTGACTCAGCACCGTCCCGGCGATGCCGTCATCGGCGAGGAGTTTCCGGATACCGAGCCTGGGTCACGAAGTTGGATTATTGACCCAATCGATGGAACAGCTAACTTCTTGCGTGGCGTTCCGGTCTGGGCGACCCTAATTGCGCTGCGGGTGAATGGAGAGGTGACCATTGGTGTGGTTTCCGCTCCCGCCCTTGGTCGACGTTGGTGGGCGGAGCGAGGCTCGGGCACTTTTACCAAAGACATCGACGGCTCTGTGCGGCCGTGTTTTGTATCCAAAGTCACTGTTCTTGCCGACAGTTCAATTAGCTTCAATTCGATTCAGCAGTGGGATCGAGCTGGGCTTTTGGAGCCGCTAATTGAGCTCACTAGAAGCGTCTGGCGAGACCGCGCCTACGGCGATTTTCTCAGCTACATGTTCCTAGCCGAAGGACTGCTCGAGATGGTTTCGGAGCACGATCTAAAGATCTACGACATTGCTGCCTTGGTTCCTATTGTTGAGGAAGCAGGGGGTAAATTCTCGGCCCTAAGCTCGGAACTAACCTCAGACACCTCTTCGGTTTTGGCCACGAACGGCCTTCTGCACACCACCTACCAAGATTGGTTTAGGGCTTAGGTGCTCACCGAAAAAGCCGCAAAATACATCGCGATTCTGACGATCGCCTTGCTGGCGTTCAACCTAAGGACCGCCGTCTCCTCGATTTCACCGGTCGTAACATTTATCCAAGAAGAGATTCCGCTGCCCATCATCACCATTGGGCTCATAGGCCTTGCTGCACCGCTTTCCTTTGCACTCGC
>CAYTOH010000124.1:0-3416 GCA_964439375.1 uncultured Aquiluna sp. | reverse complement strand
CTGTCTGAACCAAAGCCAGTCGGTGTAGACACCGGCCGCACTAAGCAGTGCGAAGGCGATTGCCGCCAGGATTCCGATTGCCACAGAAAGTGGTGAAACGCGTCTCTGCGATGCGGGCGTTGCGTTGGTCAAGTCTGCTCTCCTGTTAGTTGTTGCAGCTAGGTGGCTCTGGGGCGATTCCCCGCTTTAGATTCTCGACTGCGAGAATTGCCCCCGCCAAGTCTCTCACGACAACAGCGCTCAAGCCTTGAGGGATGCTGTCAATTGCCTCCGAGCAATTTCCGGCCGGAATCAGAAACAAATCCGCCCCTGACTGCTTTGCGGCAATCATCTTCAGCCGTATGCCTCCAATTGGCCCAACAGCACCGGTAGCTGTGATTGTGCCGGTACCGGAAATGTGGTTGGGGCCTGCCAGAGAACCATCGGTGAGGGTGTCAACTATGCCCAGTGAGAACATCAAACCTCCACTGGGTCCACCTACATCGCCCAATTGGAGATCAATATCTACCGGGAATTCGTATGTATACCCAACCATCGCACCTATGAAGTAATCTCCGTCGCGCAACCCCGGGGTGATTTCAAACTCCAGCGCCCTGCCATCTCGAATCACACCAATCACAATTGGTTCACCCTGCGTTTTTCTGACCTGCTCGCGAAGTTCTTCGAATGTCAAAATCGCGACTCCACCCGCGCTCACCATGAAGTCACCGGCAACCAGTTTGCCTGCGGCTGGAGCGTCGGCAATCACTGAATTTATGTAGAGCTTTCTTGGGACTTCATAGCCCAAGTGCACCAAAGCTGCGGCAATTGCGTCCTGCTGAGAGATCTCCATCTGAGCCGTGCTTTCTGCACGAACCTCAGCGGTTGTTTTGTTGGCTGGGTAAATTTTGTCCACGGGTATGACGTCCTGATTTGGATCAAGCCACGCGAGCAAGATTTGAACCCAGTTCGGATTCGATTCTCGATTTACAAGGAGTGAGACCGTGGTCACGTCAAATAGGGACTCGCTATCAAATGTCTCGACATCATCTGAACTAATCACCGGTGCATTTTCAATCTCAGACATCACATCGAAGACCTTGCCGGGTCTTTGAATCAAGAAACCACTGGGCAGTGCAATTAGCGATAGCAGGCTAATCACTAGCAGGGTCGTGACGCCTATACCGGCAACTCCCCGCCGGGGTCTTGACGAGCTAAAAAATGTCATTCCCTAAATGCTAGGTGGACGCTCAGACAATCTGCTCATCAACCTCACGCCCTTGGCGAACAGCTCGACTAAACAGGGTTTTGCCATGAAAGCCAAGTAGCGTTTAGCTGGAAGGAGGTTCGAGTGCAAGAGAAGCCAGATCAAAATGAAATCGAGAGACTCATTCGTCAACTGATTGAATCCGGGCAAATCGACCCCAAAGCCGTTGAGCAAATTTCAGGTCTTATCAACAACCCAGGAATGATCTCTCAAATGTTCTCGAACCTTCAGTCAATGTTCTCTCAGACGTCGGAATCAGTGAACTGGGATTTGGCACTCGGGCAGGGTGTGACACTAGCCAAGTCGGACGAAAAGACTGCCCCCGAGTCCTTGGTTGGCGAGATACCTAAAGCCTTCGACATTGCAGCGCTTTGGCTGCAGGAACAAACGGACTTCACGGTAAAGGAACCCCCCAAACTGCTTACGCGCTCAATGTGGGTGCAGGATGCAATGCCACTTTTCAGAGAGCTCAGCGATCCGATTGCGACCAGCATGGCAAAAGCGCTCAGTGAAAACCTAGACAGGGCAATGCCAGAGGAGTTCGCTCAGGCAATGGGGTCAGCTGCCAACTTTTTGGGCAACGCAGGAGCCACAATCTTCGCCATGCAACTTGGCCAAGCGGCTGGAAGGCTGGCAAGTGAGGCGGTTCTGACCTCGGAGATTGGCATACCGTTGAGCGATCGTCCAGGTTTCGTCACCCAGAACCTCGCCAAGCTGCTTGAGGATATCGAGACACCCAGGACAGAGCTGCTCATTTATCTTGCGGCCAGGGAGCTGGCAATAACGGCCCTTTTTAGTAGCAACCCCTACCTCAGGCAGAGCATCGTTACGCAGGTTCGAGAGTTTGCAGCTGGGTTGAAGATTGACACTGAATCAATTCAGGAGCTAGCGGAGCAGGTTGACCTAAGCTCCCCCGAGCAGATCAACCACGTCATTGAAGTTAGTTCTGCTCTCGCAGCTCGAACACCAGAGCAAGAGCTGGCACTCTCAAGAATTGAGCTGACCCTGGCACTAATTGAAGGTTGGGTGGACAGCGTTACCAATGAAGCAACCAAACGGCTGCCAACTAGCCAGGCTCTAGCGGAGCTTTATCGCAGACGGAGGTCTGCCGCTGGAGTGGGGCAAAAAACCTTTGCAACCCTACTCGGGCTTGAGCTAACTCCAAGATTGGTGCGGGAGTGCGAAGCGCTCTGGAACCTGGTGCGCCAAGAGCTGGGTAATGAAGTACGAGACAGCGTAATTTCCCATCCCGATCAACTTCCGACCCTCGAGGAGGTTAGAGACCCGGAGAAGTTGGTGCAGCGCTTGTCTAGTTCGGGCGATGACTGGGACTCTGGGCTGAGGGATTTGCTGGGTAATTAGCATTGTGGAAACGCGCTGGCACGACCTACGCGTAACTGCAATCATCTTGCGATGGTTCATCAGATCAACCCTGGCTTAGCCAGGCTGTATTCGGAAAATCTCACTCGTCAATACGGCTATAAATCGCCAACAGTGCTGTCAGGCCTGACCGATGGCCAGCACAGAGCCCTTGATTTATTGGAGCTTGGAGTATCGGACAATCAGTTGAATTTGCTACCTAGGATGGCAAGCGCAGATGCGACGGAAATCCAAGACCTAATCGCCCGGCTGGGAGGGGTCCTGCGTCGCACTCAATCTCACTTCCCCGAGCTTTCGGATCAGCATGTCCAATCGAGATTCAAGGAAATTCTTCGTCTGTTCGCCAGCACTTCCATAGATCCAATCGAAGCGATGAAGAACCGCAGTCGAGCCAGAATCTTCATGAATAAACTCTCTCCGTTTGGGTTAGTTCTGGCTAAAGGGCTAGCTGCGTCAGGTATCGGGGTGATTTTGTCCGACGATCAGGTGCGCGTGAGCAGCCAAGACCTGGGGCCGTTGGGATTTCGATCAGAGGACTTGGGTAAGCCGAGAGTAACTGCATCAAGAGATGAGCTTTCGGGTCAGATAAACATCCAGCACCACAGTCGCATCGCCTCCGGCTTTGACACTGTTGACGTCGCACTTTTGATTGCAACAGACGTGCTCAATCCCACTGTCTACCAACGTTGGCTCAGTCGTGACATTCCTCATTTGCTGGTGAACTTTGACGAAGCGGGGGTGGAGGTTTCTCACCTTGTTGTCCCTGGCATCACCCCATGCTTGGGTTGCC
>CAYTOH010000123.1:0-3443 GCA_964439375.1 uncultured Aquiluna sp. | reverse complement strand
ACTCGCGACCCCAACCTTGGCAAGGTTGTGCGCTACCAACTGCGCTACATCCGCATTGCTCTCAACAAAGAACTCCCAAATTATGCCACAGAATTCCTAACTTTTCGCAACAAAGAAAAAAGCGGAGGATTCACCTCCGCTTTTTCCCTTTGTTTAGGCTATCGGCGCTCTTCTGTGTCCTGACCGAAGCTGTAGGCAGCTTCACCATGAACCACTAGATCGACGCCAGCAATCTCTTCCTCACTCTTGACCCTGAAGCCAATTGTCTTCTCGATTGCAAAGCCGATTACCAAAGCAACCACGAAGGAGTAAATCAAGACTCCAAATGCTGCGATGGTCTGAACGATCAGCTGACCAAAGTCACCGCCGGTGAATAGACCGGTGTCGGTTGCGAAGAAGCCGAGGAACAATGTTCCGAACAGACCCGCGACAAGGTGGATTCCCACGACATCCAAGGAATCGTCGTAACCGAACTTGAACTTGAGATCAACAGCTAGCGCTGAAAGGATTCCGGCCAGAGCCCCAAGGATTAGAGCAAAGGTGGGGGTGACGTTCGCGCAAGCTGGCGTGATTGCAACCAGACCTGCGACAGCGCCAGAGGCTGCACCAATTGAGGTCGCCTTGCCCTCCTTCAACTTCTCAATGATTAGCCAGCCGAGAACGGCCGCTGCTGTCGCGCCAAGGGTGTTGACGGTGATCAGGCCTGCGTTCTCCATTCCATTTAGGAACTCTGCACCAACATTGAAGCCAAACCAGCCAAACCAAAGTAGCGCTGCTCCCAAGAGAACAAGTGGCACGTTGTGAGGTTGCATGATTCCCTTGGCGAAACCGAATCTCTTGCCAAGCACGATTGACAGTGCTAGCGCCGCAGCTCCAGCGTTGATGTGGACCGCTGTACCCCCGGCATAGTCAATTACGTGAGGCATGTCTAGCCATGGCCCTAGCTCCATGATCCAGCCGCCTCCCCAAACCCAGGCAGCTACTGGAAAGTATGAGACCGTGGCCCAGATGCCGGCGAAGACTAGCCATGCACCAAACCTTGCGCGGTCAGCAATTGCACCTGAGATCAAGGCGACGGTGATGATCGCGAATGTTGCCCCAAAACCCGCGCCAATCAACCCTTCGTTGTCCAAGCCCTCTAGCCCGAAGTTTGTGAATGGGTTTCCTGAGAAGTCCGTCGGGTTCTCAACCGCTGACATGCTGTATCCGTAAAGCACCCACAGCACGCCTACAAGGGCAAGCGAACCAAAACTCATCATCATCATGCTGACTACGGACTTTGCTTTCACTAACCCGCCGTAAAAGAACGCAAGTCCCGGAGTCATTAGTAGCACGAGCGCAGTTGCGATTACTGCAAAGGCTATTTCGCCAGTTCCTAACATTTGTTTGACCTTTCTCGAAGACATCTCGCGCCAGTCATCTACTTGGCACTGGCCAAATACTCCTCTTGCTTGATTTCAAGCAGTGACATGAGTTGTTTCGGGAAAGTTACATTTCTGGGTATTTGTTTCTCAGGGATTTCAAGTCGCACCACCCATTGCTTCCAAGGGTCCTCACAGAAAGCACTAACAGCTTGGGATAGGGTAAGAAAAAACCAACTTGACTGAGAGGTTTGCCATGCGAAGTGAAAGATCCGCAGCACTGATTCTGATGGCAGCCGCAATCCTTGGTCTGGTGCTCGCCAACTCTCCGGTGGGTGGAGCTCTTCTTCAACTCAAGACAACCGTTGTTGGAATCGAAGCATTGGGCCTTGAGCTCACGGTGTCCAAGTGGACCTCTGACCTGCTGCTCGCAGTTTTCTTCCTAGTCGCCGGGCTTGAACTGAAGTATGAGCTGCGAATAGGAGTGCTGTCCAAGTTCTCCACCGCGGTCGTGCCTGTTGCCGGTGGCATCGGCGGTGTTTTGCTGCCCGCAATCATTTACTGGTGGATAAATCGAGACACGATTTACCTTGATGGCTGGCCTATCCCCACCGCGACCGACATCGCTTTTGCGCTTGGAATTCTGGCAATCTTTGGCTCCGGGCTACCAAAGTCCGCGCGCATCTTCCTCCTGGCGCTCGCAATATTCGATGACCTCGTGGCAATTAGCATCATCGCAATCTTTTACACAGACGATGTCCAAATCGGGTGGTTGATTGTTGCTCTAGTAATTGCAGCGCTTCACTTTTTTGCGGAACGGATTGCGAAGCTTCCAATCAATTGGATTCGAGTGGTTACGTTCTCACTGCTTTGGTATGCGGTCTACCAATCAGGCGTGCACGCGACCATCGCTGGTGTTTTGCTCGGACTGATCATTCCGGCAAAAAAGAGCCACTCGCTGGTTTCAAAGATTCAGCCATTCACAAACACTGTGGCACTTCCACTGTTTGCCTTCTTTGCCGTTGCCATTTTGCTTCCCACTTTTGACGGAACCCCATCGTCGGTTTTCACTGGCATAGCAATCGCACTCCCGGTAGGCAAGATTCTGGGCATTACGGCCCTTGCTTTGTTGGCAAATCAGCTTGCCAAGAGAGAAAACAGACTCGACATGGCTCCTTTGGACTTTGTTGCAGTTGCTGCATTGGCCGGGGTCGGATTCACAGTGTCACTTCTGATGTCCAAGCTCGCCTTCGCGGACAACGAGAAGGCGCTAGCCGAGGCGACACTTGCTGTTTTAGTTGGAAGCCTTATTTCTATGGGAATAGGAGCGGCTCTGGCTCAGTACCGTGGTCGCTACTACAAGAAGCTCAAGCAGCGTCAGTAGAGCTCGCAGAGAGCGCCGATACGCGATACGGCCCTGAGGTATTTCTTGCGGTATGCACCGTCAAGCATCGTCTGCGAGAAAACTTTTGTCGCCGGCAGATCCCCTGATGTCCGCAAGGGAATTTGCTGCTCATAGAGTCGATCAACGAAGCTAACTAACCTCAACGCAGCAACCTGGTCTTCCAGCTGATAGACATCAAAGATCGCAAGAGCCCCGCAGTCTGCTAGCAGGCGCCTGTATTTAGTTGGATGAAGAGTGCCAAGAAACTTCAAGAGCTCCGCGAATCGGTCCATGTGAGCATCTGGTTGGTAGCTGATCCAGTCCTTCAGCTCACGCTCCGAGAGATTGCGTGAGTCAGCGCTTGAATCACGATGCCGAAAGTCTTCACCGTCCACGGAAAGAATCTCGAAGCGCTCCCCATTGCCCTGTATCTCGAGCTTGAAGTCATCCGCAGCAAATCTCCCTTGGCCCAGTGCGTTTGGCGGCGTGTTTGAGGTTGCCGCAAACTTGATGCCCTTAGCGCTCAACTCCTTGAGAAACCTTGACATGAGCATTGTGTCGCCCGGGTCATCTAGTTCAAACTCATCAATGCAAATCAGCCCGTAGCGAGAAAACTGATTCGTAGCTTCTGCAAACCCTAGGTACCCAACCAAGCTTGTGTACTCCAGAAATGAGCCAAACGCTTTTGGGCCTTGATA
>CAYTOH010000122.1:0-3452 GCA_964439375.1 uncultured Aquiluna sp. | reverse complement strand
CGTACTCGGTTGAAAGCTGTCCACCATTGCCGGCAGCGGCAAGCTATGCGGTGTGAGCGAGGTACTCCTCCTCAGACACCACCTTCACGTTGAAGAGCATCATTGAGTGGTACTCGCCACAAAGCTCTGCACACTTACCCACGTAAGTACCCTCCTTGAGCGGAGTGAAATACATGTGGTTTGTCATAGCCGGGAACATGTCCTTCTTGTACAAGAAGTCCACCACCCAGAAAGAGTGGATTACATCGCGGGAGGTGAGGTCAATCTGAACGGTCTTACCAACTGGAAGATACAGAGTTGGCAAGGTCTCCATGATGTTCTCTTCGCGCCCAGTGAACTGAGCCTGAATGCCTGAATAGTAGACGTTCTCGTTTACGTAGTTGAAGTCCCAGCTCCACTGCTTGCCGATTACCTCAATTACGACATCAGGGTTCTCAGTCTTTGCCTCAATCGCAGCCATGTCTCGCGCCGTGAAAGCAAAGAAACCAAGAACCAAGATCAGCGGGATAACGGTGAAAAGGGTCTCGATGGGCATGTTGTAGCGAATTTGCTGCGGCATTGCGGTCTCGCCCTTGCGGCGGCGGTAAACGATCAACGCCCAAGCCATGAGTGCCCAAGACACGAATCCAACCAGCAGCAGGACGATCCACGAGGTGTTCCAGAGGTTGATGATTCTGTCGGTGTGATTTGTCACTCCCCAAGCATCAGGCATGAAGCCACGCTGGATTTCGGGGGTGCAGCCGGTTAGGAGCAGTGCAGACAAGGAAGCTAATCCCAGCCCTGCAATTCGGCGTTGAAGCTTATTCAAGTGAGACATCCTTCTGGAAATTCAGACTCATTAAGTCTAAACCAAGAGAGCGGCCAAACTGCCGCTCAGACACCCTTTAGCTGAAGGAATCTCCGCAGGCGCAGCTGCCGCCGGCATTTGGGTTGTCAATTGTGAAGCCTTGCTTCTGAATGGTGTCTTCGAAATCGATTGAAGCGCCGTCTAGGTAGGGAACGCTCATGGGGTCAACCACCACTTCTACCCCGTCAAACTCAGCAACGGCGTCCGACTCTTCTAGCTGCTCGTCGAAGAAGAGCTGGTAAATCAGACCTGAGCAGCCACCAGGCTGAACGGCAACACGAAGGCGCAAATCATCGCGCCCCTCAGCACTCAAAAGACCCTTGACCTTGTCAATTGCGGTTGGGGTCAGAACTACACCGTGTGAAGTTGCTTGAGACATAATTCCTCCGTTGTTCTGCTTCTAGTTTAACTACCCGCGGCGAAGCGAATTCCCGTGCAGCAAGATAAGCGATTGAGCTGCGATGGCGCGCTTCAGCGTCGGCAGGTGCTGAGACTCGTTCGGTGAGTGCGCCCTGGAGTCCGGCTCTTCCACACCGGTGACCAAAATCTCGGCCTCGGGGAATGACTTAGCGAACTCGGCGATAAAAGGAATTGATCCGCCAATGCCTATTTCAACGGACTTGTTTGGCCAAACCGCACTAAACGCTTCGTGCGCCAGAACTGAACCCCAGCCCTGCTTGGCTAGATAGCCAGGACCCTGCTCAGAGTGGCCGAACTCAACCTGGGCACCCCACGGTGCATGTTGCAAAAGGTGGTCGCGCAGTCTCTCAAGGCCCTCACTGGGATCTTGATTCGGCGCTAGTCGAAGCGAAATTCGCGCCTGCATCGATGGCTGTGCTGTGTTTGACGAAGTCTCCACCCGAGGTCCATCGAGGCCGATTACCGTCACCGAAGGCGAACCCCAGTTGTGCTTGAGTAGCGAATCACTGCCGAGTCGCTGAACCCCCGGCAACATGCCGGACTGTTCAACAAAGTCCTGCTCTGTATAGGGCAACTCTGCAACATCGACCGTGCTCAGACCCTGGATTGCGACATTTCCAGCATCGTCATGCAAGGTAGCGAGGAGCTTGATCATTGCGGTCATAGCATCAGGCAGTGGGCCGCCAAACATGCCCGAGTGAAGGGCGTGGTCCAGCGTGCGAAGGGTAAATGTTTGCGATACGACCCCTCGAAGGGTTGATGTTAGAGCTGGCGTATCAACCGACCAATTGCCGCTGTCAGCGACAACAATTAGGTCAGCTGCCAATTCCGCGTGATTATCGGCAAGGAAGTTCTCAAAACTCTCACTTCCAGCCTCCTCTTCACCCTCTATAAAGACTGTTATCCCCAGGTCCACCTGTTGACCAAGCTCCTTTAGGGCCCGGAGTGAGTAGAGGTGGGTGATGATTCCAGATTTGTCGTCCGAGGCCCCTCTACCAAATAGCCTGTCCCCTCGCAAAGTCGCGGTAAACGGGTCTGATTCCCACAGGCTCGAATCTCCGGGAGGCTGGACGTCGTGGTGGGCGTATAGCAATACATGCGGAGCGCCGTTGGTTGCTGCTTTTCTAGCTAAGACTGCCGGTGACCCCAGGTCGCCATTGGGCTTCTTTGACCTGCGAACCTCAACAAAATCAAAGAGTTCTAGCTCCACAAGTAGGTCGCGAACCGCGTTTGCCGATATCTCTAGCTGCTCGGGATCAAAGCTTGGCCAAGCGATGCCTGGAATTTTCACCAATTCACCCAGAGTTCCAACTGCTTGGGGGAAAACTTCCGACACAAAATTCTCTACAGGCTCAATAAGCGAGCTCTCCAGGGGCTTAGGGGTAAATGACATACCGCTAATCTAGTGGCAGATTGTGAAAGGTTTTGATGTCCGAGAGCAACGAAAAGCAGGGCAAAGGTCGGCCCACTCCCCCGAGGAAAGTTTCAGAGCAGGCTCGCAAGCGACCCCTAGTCGGTGATCGCAGTAAAGAGGCGAAGGCTGCACAGAAGGCAAAGCTTCGAGAGGAGCGCGCCAAGGCCCGTGAGGGCATGATGGCGGGTGATGAGCGTGACCTGACATTCCGCGATAAAGGACCGCAACGCAGGTTTGTTCGAGACGCAGTTGACTCCCGATTCACGGCGGGCGAAATGGTTCTACCTTCATTATTCGTCGTGGTTCTAACCACGTTCATCGACAGCTACGAAGTCCAGCTAATCGCCCTTTTCTCGATGTGGGCACTGTTCTTAGTTGTTGCGGTTGATGCATGGTTTGTCTCCAGGTCTGTAAAGAAGCGGCTTGCGGCTAAGTTCGGCGCAGACAAGATGGAGACCGGCCTGGGTTGGTATGGTGCAATGCGCTCCATCCAAATGCGCGCATTACGCATCCCCAAGCCTCAGGTAACAAGGTTCCAAAAGATTGATGGCTAACTAGCCAAAGCCACGTAAGGAGATATCAATGAAGCATCGCTATTTGGTTAACTCTGGACTAAAGGTTTCGGAGTTTATCTATGGGAACTGGCTGACTCACGCTTCTTCAGTGGCTGAAGAACAATCGGCGGCGACCGTGAAGGCCGCTCTCGAGGGAGGCATTACAACTTTTGACACCGAGGATGGCTACGCCAACCAAGCCGCTGAAGGGTTTTTC